>NZ_CADFEF010000010.1:0-212146 GCF_902833125.1 Burkholderia sp. BCC1640
ACCGAACTGTTGGTCGAGCTCAAGCCCGTGGACAACGAGTTGATGCCGGTCGAAGTCGAGGTGGACAGGGAGCTGATCGAGCTGGTTGCCGACGAGAGACCGGTCGACGTGGAAGTCGACAGCGAAGCGACCGAGCTATTGGTCGAGCTGAGGCCGGTCGACAGCGAGTTGATGCCGGTCGAGGTCGAAGTCGAGAGCGATGCAATCGAGCTATTCGCCGACGACAGACCGGTCGACGTGGAAGTCGACAGCGAAGCGACCGAGCTATTGGTCGAGCTCAAGCCCGTGGACAACGAGTTGATGCCGGTCGAGGTCGACGTCGAGAGCGAGCTGATCGAGCTAGTTGCAGACGACAGACCCGTCGACGTGGAAGTCGACAGCGAAGCGACCGAGCTATTGGTCGAGCTGAGGCCGGTCGACAGCGAATTGATGCCCGTCGAAGTCGACGTGGACAGCGACGAAATCGAGCTATTCGCCGACGACAGACCCGTCGACGTGGAAGTCGAAAGCGAAGCGACCGAGCTATTGGTCGAGCTGAGGCCGGTCGACAGCGAATTGATGCCCGTCGAAGTCGACGTGGACAGCGATGCAATCGAGCTGTTAGCCGACGACAGACCCGTCGACGTGGAAGTCGACAGCGAAGCGACCGAGCTATTGGTCGAGCTGAGCCCCGTCGACAGCGAAGTGATGCCGGTCGACAGCGACGAGATCGCGCTGCTGGACGACGACACCGTCGTCGACAGCGAATCCACGATGGAATTGGTCGCGAAGAGTTGGGAGCCGTTGATCGCGTCCGTGCTGGTCGGCGTGATTTGGCCTGCCGCGACATTGGTGATTTGACGCGTGGTGCCCGTGCTCGCATTGCCGACGCTCACCACGCTGCTCGGATTGCCGCCCGCGAACGTGGTGGTCACGCCGCCGACGGTACCCGTCGGCGTCGGGTTGGGCGCTTGGGTGACGGAGCCGCTGCCGAGTGCGACGTCGCCGGCGTTGTTGGCGATGGCATTCGGGCCGATCGCGACCGAGTCGGTGCCGAGCGCCTGGCTGTCGGCTGCCGTCGAGTTTGCGTGGAAGTACTTGATGCCCTGGCTGTTGATGCTGTTGATCGCCGAGCCGACGCTGTTGGCGGTCGACGTCGTGCCGTTCGCGTTGTACGTCGTGTACGACGGAGCGGAAACCGTGCCGGTTGCCGGGTTGTAGCTCGCGCCGCCGCCGAGGGCTGCGGCGGTGCTGTTGCCGAGATTGTCGGTCTTGGTCGTGACCGTGCTGAGGCCGGTGGACAACGAGTTGATACCGGTCGAGGTCGAGGTGGACAGCGAAGCAATCGAGCTATTCGCCGACGAGAGACCCGTCGACGTGGAGGTCGACAGCGAAGCGACCGAGCTGTTGGTCGAGCTCAGGCCCGTGGACAGCGAGTTGATGCCGGTCGAGGTCGAGGTGGACAGCGAGCTGATCGAGCTATTCGCCGACGACAGACCCGTCGACGTGGAAGTCGAGAGCGAGGCGACCGAGCTATTGGTCGAGCTGAGGCCGGTCGACAGCGAATTGATGCCGGTCGAGGTCGAGGTGGACAGCGAGCTGATCGAGCTGTTCGCCGACGACAGACCCGTCGACGTGGACGACGACAGCGAGGTCACCGAACTGTTGGTCGAGCTGAGGCCCGTGGACAGCGAGTTGATGCCCGTCGAGGTCGACGTGGACAGCGATGCAATCGAGCTGTTTGCCGACGAGAGGCCGGTCGACGTGGAGGTCGAGAGCGAGGCCACCGAACTGTTGGTCGAGCTCAAGCCGGTCGACAGCGAGTTGATGCCCGTCGAGGTCGAAGTGGACAGCGACGAGATCGAGCTGTTTGCCGACGAGAGGCCGGTCGACGTGGAGGTCGACAGCGAAGCCACCGAGCTGTTGGTCGAGCTGAGACCCGTGGACAGCGAGTTGATCCCCGTCGAAGCCGACGTCGAGAGCGAGCTGATCGAGCTGTTCGCCGACGACAGACCCGTCGACGTGGAGGTCGACAGCGAAGCCACCGAACTATTGGTCGAGCTCAGGCCGGTCGACAGCGAGCTGATCCCCGTCGAAGCCGACGTGGACAGGCTGGCAATGCTCGACGTCGTCGTACTGGCGACCGCATAAAGCTGGCTGCCGTTGATCGCGTCCGTGCTGGTCGCGCTGACCAGGCCTGCGGCGACGTTCTGAATGCGCCGCTCCGCCCCGGCCGCGCCGACGCTGACCACGCCGGCGGCGGAACTCGCGCCGGCGTAGGTGCCGAACGTCTGGCTGCCGATCGTCGTGCTGCTGACGGAGCCCGTGCCGCCGGTCGCCGTGTTCGCGGTGCCGTTCGTGACGGCATTGGAACCGAGCGCGACCGAACCCGCCACGCTGGCGTTGGCGTTGGTGCCGAAAGCTTGGGCGTTGGTGGCGCTGGAGACGGCGCCATCACCGATCGCGGTACCGAAGGCGCCATTGACAGTCGAGCCACGACCGACGGCGATACCCGACGTGGCGGCCGATCCGACGGACGATTGCCCGCCGATCGCGATGCCATCCGATGCGGCCGATTGCGCCCCCTTCGTTGCGTTACTGCCGATTGCGATTGCGCCTGCACCCGATGCGATGGTCGAGTTCGCGTACGAAAGCGGGGTTGTGCCATTGCCTGCTGCGCCGCCAATCGCGACCGAGTTCAGCGCGTTCGCGGTGGAACCGAAACCGAGAGCCGTAGAGCCGGCGCCACTCGCGGTGGTTTCGAGCCCGGCGGCAGTGCCCCACAAGGCAGCTGAGCTGAGAAAGCCCATGGCGGTGCCGCCCTTGCCAGTGACCTGTGAGTAGGTCCCATAGACCGTCGCGGCGAGATTGCCATTGCCGGACGCGTTACAGCCGGTCACCGTCGACCACGTGCCCGAGCCGTCAGTCGGATACGCATTGGTGTCGCCCATGGTAGTCCGCCCGGCGGCGGCGCTCCCGCTGACGGACGTGCAGCTCGAAACCGTGAACTGTCCGAATCCGTTGACTGTTCCCGGGATATAAGTCGATGCGCCTGCGAATGATGGCAGACCGATTGCCAACGATGCGAGAACGGCGACCACGACAGCGGATTTGTTCGGCTTGCCCCGTGCCGAATCATGTTCGGATGCAGCGACCCAGGCGCCGAGGGCTTCGTTCCAGATCGAGCGGTATGTGCGGTTCATGTCCTACTACCTCCAAATAAGCACGCCACACACCGGTCTCTTTCGTTAGATGAATTTGCCGTGCGTTTGCGCGAATCTCAAAATTGATGGGCGGAGTTTATTTGAGGCGCTATTTTGAGATTGACAAACAGTGAAAAATGGAACGTTCCTAAAGTTAAAAGATGGTTAATGCATCGCGTGTTGATGTATTCGAGTGTAAGAAAATTGAAAATAAGTGGAATGTAGGGTGAAGGGTGTTGCTGGGTGCGATGAGTTCTAAAAAAGTCTATAAAAATCAAGAGCATGAATGTTTTCTGTGTGCCGTGCCGCACATTGGATGGCACGAAAAGTAAGACAAATGAAAAAGCAAACGTTTGCGGCAAACGTTAGCCTTTCGAGATTGTAATGTTTGATGTGAGGCTGGCTCGGATCGATCGAACGACCTTGTTAATTTGTTAATTTGAGATTTAAAGCGGATTTTCAATTGCATTTGCTGGGTTTTCTTGAAAATCAAAAAAACATGAAAAAAGGATTGTTCGGCTATGCTGGTTTGCGCATTTCGCCGGCCGTGCGCGCCCGTGGGGCGGGCCTTCCCCGGCGGTCCGTGTCACAAAGTTGTAAAAAAGTGCTACAGGCGCATTGACCCGACTATTGGGATTCCCGTTTGGAATCTGCTCTATTGACGAATTTCATGTGATGGGTTCGGAGGCGAATTGGACGACGAGCCTGATCGTCCACGACGACGGTCCGAGACGCGCACGTGCGGACAACGGGAGCAGCGAGCAGGAAACGTCAGATTTGAGCCACGGTCACTCGACCCTGCTGGCCAGGATGGGCATTCGGCGGGAGGAAAAACGACGCGCAAGCGCGTCGGACGAGCGCTTTCGGGCAGATGGGTGCGCGTTGGCTGGCATGACGCCGCGCGCGAATCGAGAGACGCGAGCTGGAGGGTTGCTCGTTTTCGTCCGAAATGGGATGTCGCGGTGCGGATCACGGTCGTGGCCGCACGGCGAGGTTGTGCCGCCCGGGTCCGGGCGACGCAGTACATCGTCCCGGACAAGACGCCGCCTGCAACCTGCGGTCGCGGCCTTATTTCTTCAGGAATCGCAGCGCGAGGCGCGCCATGCGCGGCACGAACATCGGGCGCAGCAGCCGTTTGTCGTACCCGGCCATCCGGCGGTCGTTCTCGCTGAGGCACAGTTCGATCAGTTCGCGCGGGTTGAGCGTATCGCCGATGTCGGCGGTGCTCGTCGCCGGAAAGTTCGCGTCGTGCGCGGCGCCGTCCGCATCGATCCCGCGCGCGATACCGATGCGGTCCCGGATCAAGAACACCCACACGGTCGCGACCCGTGCGAAGAACCATGGCCGGCGCCACCACGGCAAACTCCGCCAGTACCACGCATACCAGTTCACGAAGAACAGGATGTGCCGGCCTTCCTCCTGGATCACGGGTTCGAAGGTGTCGACGAGTTCGGGCGGGAAATAGCCGGAGCGCTGCGCCGAGCGGAACAGGCCGAACGCGAAGAAGCTGTCGATGCACTCGCTGAAGCCGGTCATCATCCACGACCACTCGGGGTCGTTCGGCGCCGGATAGGGCGGTTCGGGGGCGAGCGCGATGCCGTATGCCTGCACCAGCTTCGACAGCACGACCTTGTGCCGGGCCTCCTCGGCGCCGTCCATCTCGAGCGCCCGGCGCAACAGCGGATCGCCGACGGTCGCCGCGAAGGTGGCGACGCGGATCGACGCACGGCCTTCGGTCTGTACGGCGATGTCCCAGATCGGCAGCGACGTGAGCCGCTTGAGTTCGTCGGGCTTGAGCGGCGGCCAGTCGATGACGGCCGGTTTGTACGGGTTGTGCGTATCGAGCAGCATGCGGCAGAACATCTGCCTGTGCGCATCGGAACCGATCCTGACCGGACCCTGAAGCTCGAAGGTCCAGTTGCGCATGGCGTGATCTGCCGCTGCGTGGTCTTCCTGCAGCGTGTCGGACATGGCTGTTGTTATGCGATTACGAGTCGAAAGATTCTTGCATAGCTTTCGTAATCGCGTATTTTCGAGCCGGCCCGCGCTGCCGTGCGCGCGCTCAGGCCTGCGTGTCGATCCAGAGGCGTCCCCAGCGGGACGCATACGCGAGCGCGTGCTCCTCTTCGAAGAAGAAGTCGATCGCGTCGAACGACACGGCGCGCGGCGACGGACCGCCGCTTGCCTTCTCGATCGTCAGGTTCGCGGCGAACAGCCCGTTCGGCAGCCGGGCGGCGGCGGGGGCGACTTCGTAGCCCTTGTAGCGGATCGTGCGGTTCATGGCGTGCGCATGGAAGGTTCGGGCTTTCAGCGTACGAAAACCCGCGGCGCGCGTGAACCAATCTTTCGGCCAATGCAAATCACGTGGCGGGCGGGATCGTTATCGGCGCGGGGAGACGGCATGAAGCAGGCGGCGACGGCGCGATGCGCACCGCGCCGTCGGACACGCGCGCCCGCGCGCGGCGAACGTCGTCGGCCGGGCGCGGGCGGCGGGGAGGCTGGGGTTACTGGTTGGCGATTTTCAGCACGGGCGCGAGCGCGTCGACCGATGCGGCATGCGTGGCCGCGCGATGCGACGCGAACGCGAGCGCGAATTCGGCTGCCTGCGAGCCGACGGTCTCGAGCTGTGCGACGACCTTCGGATCCGAGCAGCTGTCGGCGCTGTCGAAGCGCGTTTCGAGCGTGTTCACGGTGGCGCCGAACGGGGTCGGCCAGCCGCGCAGCGCGTGGACGATCGACCGCAGCGACGTCAGCACGGTGCCGGCGGCCTGCCAGCCGTAGGCCGTGACGATCAGGCCGACCGCGCGGCCGTCGAGGTACGGGCGCGCGTCGGCGCGCAGTTCCTCGAGCGTGTCGAGCGCGTTCTTCACGAGACCGGACACGCCGCCGTGATAGCCAGGCGTGGCGATGATGATCGCGTCGGCTTCGCGCACGGTGTCGATCAGCTCTCGCTGCGCATCGGTCAGCGTCTTGTGTTCGGGGGCGTAGTGCGGCAGCGTATGCAGGAACGGGCCGTCGAACAGTCGCGTGCGTGCGCCGGCGGCCTGCGCGCCGCGCAGCGCGAACGACAGCGCGCGTTCGGTCGACGACGCGGCTCGGGTGGTCCCGCCGATGCCGACCACGAACGGGCGGCGGTGTTGATCGAATGCAGTCAAGGGGCGCTCCTTGGGGATGGCTTGCCCGGCTAAGCACAGGCTTAAAACCAGATGGTAACGACCCCGCCGCCACTCTGAAAACGACTTTTCGTTCTATCGATATGCCATGCACACGGGTCGCGCGTGCGCGCGGCGACGCAGATCGATAGCAGAAATGCTTGGTTGGGACGGTGTGCCGCGCTCGATAAGATGGGCCCGTCTCCTCCATGATGTCTCTACTGACATGGGTTGGCCCCGCCACGCGGATGCAGGCGGGGCTTTTTTTCGTCCGGCGCCGGAAAGCGGGGCGACGCGCGGGCGTGATGCGGCGTTACGCGAACACCGGCCGGAAAAAGCTGCGCTCGTAGCTGACGATGCAGCGCGTTTCCTCTGCATACCGGAACGCGGCCTGGCAGGCGGGATCGGTTTTCGAGCGTTCGCGGTAGCGCTCGTATTCGGCGAGGCTCGGGAACGAGAACATCGCGAGCGCGATGTTGCTGGCGCCTTCGGAAGGCAGGAAGTAGCCGTGGTGCGTGCCGCCGAATTGCTCGACGAGCGGAATCCACATCTTGCCGTAGGTTTCGAACTGCTCGAGTTTGTACGGATCGATGACGTAGCGAAGGACGCAGGTGACCATGGGCGCTCGCGGTGCTGTGGAGAATCAGCGAGTCTGGAGCGCGTCACGGGGCGTGTCAACGAGGAGCCGGCCGCGCTCGCGCCGGCTTCGTGCATCGCGGACAAGGTTTCGCGCGTGCGGGCTTGCGTCGACGCCGATGCGTGCGTCACGGACTGCTTGCGGGCGCAACGATCGGTGAATCCGGTCACTTGGGCGAAGGCGTCGAACCCATGGGCATGCACGCCATCGCGCCATCGTTCTGCTTCGATCTCGCGTGATTTTCACGACATGTTTCTTGCGACGCCTCGCGGTGCGCGGCTGCGGCCCGATTCGTCGTGCCGGTGTGGCCTGCCTCAATCGTCGCGTGTGTGCGTGTCGCTGCCGCCGCGCGCGAGGCGCCATGCGATCGTGCCGAGCACGCCGACCGCAACGACCAACGCCACCCACAGCACGTAACGGCGGATCGCATCCTTATCGGCGGCCGGCTCCGGCGGGGCCGCCGAAACCGGCAGTGCCGCGCCGACGCGCGCGGGCCGCACTTCCGGCGCCATCCCGACGAGCAGCGCATCGCGGCCCACGGCCGACGACGACAGCGACGCATTGCCGACGCCGAGCGTGAACGGCGGCGTGCCGCGCGCGACGAAGGTCAGGGCGGCCGGATGCCAGCCGACCGCGACGGCAGGCTGGCCACCGCCGAGACCGCCGTTGCGCATGTCGACGACGATTCGCCATGCGCGATCCGGATTCGACGCGAACGTCAGCGGCGGGTTGCGCTGTTCGCCACCCTTGCCCTGCAGCCGGAACAGCACCACGTCGGCAACGTCGCGCCACGGCGTCTGCGCGCCGGGGCGACTCTGTAGCGTTGCGCGCGCAACCGTGTTCGGTTGTGGAAGGTCGATGCGCACGCGGTCGACCGGATAGGCGCCGTCGGTGTCGAACAGATACTCGCCGGGCGCGCTGCCGGCGCGCACGTGCACGGCTTCGCGCCATTGGCGTGGCACGGCCGCGCTGTCCGCCGTGCGTGCATCGTGCGGTTGCGTTTCGATCTCGATCGACCCGATCGTGGGTGCGCCGTCGAGCCAGTCGAGCCGCAGGTAGCGCGGCCCCGTGCCTTCGAGCGCGATGCGTTCCTGCATCAACATGTCGCCGTCGCGCCCCACCTTCAGCAGTTGCGTGCTGCCAAGCGAGCGCCAACTGCGCAGATCGTCGCTCGCCGCGACCTCGACACGCCCCTGGTAGCTGTCGTCGCTCACGTGCACGAGCAGTGCGTCGACCTCGCCGTCCGCGTGCGACAGGTCGACGAGATCGGCCGCATGCTGCGCGCGTGCCGGCGCGGTGACGGCCGCGCGCAGCGAGCCGTCCGGCGCAACCGACACGCCGAGCGGCGCAGGCCCGTCGTCGGCGCGCGCCGGCGGCAACGGGAACCAGTGCACCGGCGTGCGTGACGGCGGCACGGCCGCCGCCGCGGGCGCATCGAGCGAGTAAGGCACGGGCTCGCCGGTGCCGTTGAAGATGCGCACGTCGCCGAGATCGTCACGCCGGCTGGCCGCATAGACGGCCTGCGGCACGGTGAGCTGGTAATACGCGGCGCTGCCGTCGAGATCGAGCGAGAAGCGCTGGGCAACGCGTTCGGCGCCGGGCGTGCCGTCGGCCGCCGCGAACGACGTCAGCAGGCTCAGGCCGAGCAGGGCTGCGAGTCGTTTCATGGTTGGCGATCGTCCCGTTGGGCCGCGGCCTTCGGCGGCAGCGGCGAGAAATAGCCGATCAACAGCAGCAGGATGCCGATGCCGATGAACGACACGATGCGTTCGATGCCGGTGACGTGCGACAGGTCGAACAGGAACAGCTTGATCACCGTGAGCGCGAGCAGCGCGGCGCCGACGAACCACAGCGGACGCAACCCGCGGCGCGTGGCCCAGATCATCGTCGCGAGCGCGCAGAGCGTCCAGTACACGGAAACCGACGCCTGCACGAGCGTCGATTCCGCCATCGCATCGAATGCGTACGGCACGCCGGTCCAGTGATGCAGCGTGCGCAGCAGGATCGCGTTCAGCCACAGGAAGGCCGTCGCGCCGGCCGCGCCGAGCAGCTCGACGCGGTAGTTGCCGAACGACCAGCCGAGCTTGCGCGCGCGCACGAACCACGACGCCGCGAGCGCATAGACCACCACGAGCACGAGGTCGAGCGGATTGAGCAGCGGGACACGCGCCCAGCTGCCGCCGTCCTGCGTGAAGTTCGCGTAGAAGGTCCAGACCCACATCACGACGATCAGCGGCAAGGACGCGAGCGCGCACACGCGCGCGATGCTGTCGCGGCGCGTCAGCCACATGCCGGCGAACGCGAACAGGCTCCAGCCGACCATGAGCACCTGCTGGATGCCGAACGACGACAGCACGGCGTCGATGTCGTAGGCAAGGTGGAAACGGTGATGCAGCGTGCGCAGCAGCAGCGCGTTGAACCACAGGAACACGGTCGCGAGCGCCGCCAGGTCGGCCGCGAGTGGATGCCAGCCGACACCGAGCGTCTTCAGGCGGCGCAGCCAGGTGGCGAACGCGACGAAGATCAGCAGTTGCGCGACGTCGAGCGGATTGAGCAGCGGCAGCCAGAACAGCGGCGACGCATCGCCGTTGCTCGTCACGCTGGCGATGCTCCACAGCCACAGCAGCGCGGCGAGCGGCGCGGCGCCCCACACCTGATACGCGCGCGGGAACGCGGCGACGGGCCAGCGCAGGCGGGAGCCTGGGCCCGAAACCAGCAGAAGCAGCGCGCCGAAGCCGTAGGCCCACGCGCTCCAGCTCCACGCGCCTTCGGGCACGAACGCGCGCAGGCGCCAGAAGCCTTCGAGCGAGAACAGGCCGCACAACGTCCAGAACATCAGCGTGTGCAGCGGCGCGATCACCGGCGTGAGGGTGAACGCCACGGCCGACGTGCCCGTCGCGCCCGTGGCCGGACCAGCCGCCGCCGTGCCGCGCGACTGACGCAGCAGCAGCGCATAGCACGCGATGATGGCGATCGGCCACGCGAACGCGCCCATGCCCGACAGTGGCGCCTCATGCGCATCGAACGCGCGCAATGCGAGCAGCGCGAGCACCGGCGTCAGCGCGAGTGCGGGCCATTCGGCGATCGGCCAGACGAGCTTGCGGCGCGCGACGTGTGCAAGCCATGCGGTGCCGGCTGCGAACAGCGCGGTCGCGTCGACGACGAAGCGGTCCGCATGCAGATCGACGTGGCGGCTCGCATAGACGAGGATCTCGTGCAGCCCGCTGCTCAGCCACCACAGCAGCCCCCAGGCCGCGGCCGCCGCGCCGACGTCCGGCATCCATGCGTGCCACGCGCGCGCTTCGTCGCGCCCGTGCAGCCACCAGCCCGTGAACAGCCCTGCGAGCGCGATCAGCAGCATTGCGATGTACGGGCTGTTGAGCACCGGAAGCGCGTTCGTGTCGGTCGGCCCGAGCAGGCTCGTGAAGAATGCGCCGGCCGCGGCGATCTGCATCAGCAGGCCGAAGCCGAACGGCGCAAGGCGCTTCTCGCGCACGCCGACCCACACGATCGCCGCGCCTTCGATCGCCCACGCGGCACTCGTCGTCGGGCCCGAAAATGCGAGCGGCACCGCGAGCGTCGCGAAGATCACCGCCAGCGCGAGCATCGCCTCGAACAGCAGCGCGAGACGATCGCGGCGCCGCGCGAGCCATGCGGCGACCGCGACGTAGAACGCCGACAGCGCGACCGCGCTCCACGCGAGCCCGAACGGCATGCCCTTCACGAGCGATGCCTGCAGCGCCGTCGCGACGATCGGCGTGCCGAACACGAGCGTGCCGTCCACGTAGTGGCGCAGCGCCAGTTCGCGTTTCACCGCGTACAGCAGCGCGATGCCGACGTACATCAGGAAGAACAGGATCAGGAACGGCTCGGTGGTCGCAAACAGCGCGGGGCGGTATGCCGTCACGCCCCACGCGGAGCCGATCGTGAACGTGAACACGAAGCCGAGCAGGTTCAGCGGACGCCACGCCTTGAACCATGCGATCGCGAAGATGCCCGCATTCAGCAATGCGTAGTAGCTGAACAGCGCGACATGGCTGCCGTGGCCGGTCGACAGCAGCACCGGCGCGAGAAAGCCGCCCGCGCTGCCCATGAATGCAAGCGGCAGCGCGTTCTGCTTCACCGCGAGGAACGCGCTCAGCGCGCACACCGCGACCATCAGCGGGAACGCGGCGCCGACCGGCAGCAGCGCGTAGAGCTTGGTCGCGGCGAAGATCGTCAGGTACAGGATGCCGATGCCGCCGCCCTGCAGCACGAGGCCGTATGCGGCGCGGCGCGCACGCACGCGCCAGCCGATCGCGAGCAGCGCGGCTGCGGCGAGAGCCGTGCCGGCGAGGCGGAATTCGATCGGCAGCAGGTTGTTGTCGGCCGCGTACTTGAGCAGGAACGCGACGCCGAAGAACAGCACGATGATGCCCACGCGCACGACCGTATTACCGCCGAGCAACCAGTCGCGTGCGGCGCGGAACGCGCGTTCGGCGATGCTAGGTTCGCGGGGTTTGGGCGGGGCGGGCGGGGTGGATGGTGAAGTCGTCGCGGGCGGATTCGTCGGCGCGCCGGCAGCGGCGGTCGCTTCGCTCATCCGCGTGGCGACGGCCGGTGCGGGAGCCGGGATGGACGTCGACGGCGGCACGCCGGCGCGCGCGACGGCCGGCTGCACGGACGGCCGCGGCGGCATTGCGGCGGGTGCAGGCGTGACCGAGGCGGGCGTCGCCGATGGCATTTGCGCGGCGCTGCCGGCCGTGGCGGCACCGGCCTTCGCGCCCGCGAGCTGACCACGCAATACGTCAAGCTCGCGCGTGAGCGCGTCGACCGTCGCTTCGAGGCGCGCGACGCGATCGGCGAGCGGCACGGGAGCGGGCTGTGGTGTCGCGGGATTGGCGTAAATCGCGAACGCGTCGGGTATCGCGTCGCCGCTCTTGCGCTTGTGTTGCTTGAGCGCGTGACCGATGCAGAACCCGACCGCCGCGCCGAGCAGCGTGCCGTTGGTGGCGGAGAAATCCCCGAACAATGCGGCGATACCGCCCACGATGAAACCGATTGCGGCAAAAGCCCAATTCATCGCCTTGCTCCCTCTCTCATTTCGTTATCGTCCTTCGATCGGCGCACGGCCCGATCGAGGCTGTTTCAGTATGGCCGGCAGGCGAACCGGCATGCGCACGCCGTCGGCGCGTCGCCACGCCCAAGGCGCGCGGCGATGTCGCGATCAGCGTGATTGCCGGCAATGTATCACAATGACCATGGGGGATTTTCTGGGTTGCGGGCGGGCGGCGAAACGTGCCTGTCGCACGTTCGCGATGCGGGTTTTCGTACGACCATTCCTTTCTCAAGAAGGGGACAAGCGACGCCGTCCGATCGGACGTGGAATTGTCGCAAAGCGACGCGCGGCTTCCGTGGGTTGGCGCAAAAGGGCGCCGTTCGCGCGTCGCGCTGCTGCGCACAAGCCGCGCCCGGGATGCCCGCCATTATTGGCTGAGCGCGTATTGCGTTGCCGCAATCGAGTGCCGCCGGGCGCTGTGCCCCGCGTGGCGGGGCCGCCGGGTGTGTCGTATTTGCGCAAGCGTTTGTCGTAATTCGTCGGCAGGTCGGGGTTTTTTCTGGCAACTATGTAGGCACGCTAGACACGCGTGAGTCCCCGCTACACGAGGAGAAGGTTTCGATGGATGCCCCCAAGGTCGTGGTCGAAGGTCTGTGCAAGGTATTTGGAAGCAACCCGCAGCAGGCGCTCGACATGCTCGCTGCCGGCGCAACGAAAGACGATGTGCTCAAGCGTACCGGTCAGGTCGTCGGTGTGCACAACGTATCGTTCGACGTGCAGGAAGGCGAAATATTCGTGCTGATGGGCCTGTCCGGCTCCGGCAAATCCACGCTGATCCGCCTCGTGAACCGGCTGGTCGATCCGAGCGCCGGCAAGGTGCTGATCGACGGGCTCGACGTCGCGTCGGCACGCCGGTCCGCGCTGACCGCGCTGCGCCGCAAGGACATGAGCATGGTGTTTCAGTCGTTCGCGCTGATGCCGCATCGCAGCGTGGTATCGAATGCCGCGTTCGGCCTCGAGGTCGCAGGCGTCGGCAAGAAGGAACGCGAACGCCGTGCGATGGAGGTGCTCGAGCAGGTCGGCCTCGCACCGTTCTCGCACAAGCTGCCGTCCGAGCTGTCGGGCGGCATGCAGCAGCGCGTCGGCCTGGCCCGCGCGCTGGCCGTGAACCCGTCGCTGATGATCATGGACGAGGCGTTCTCCGCACTCGACCCGCTCAAGCGCCGCGAAATGCAGGACGTGCTGCTGCAACTGCAGAAGGAACAGCGCCGCACGATCATGTTCGTGTCGCACGATCTGGAAGAGGCGCTGCGCATCGGCAACCGCATCGCGATCATGGAAGGCGGCCGCCTCGTGCAGGTCGGCACGCCGCAGGACATCATCGCGAATCCGGCCGACGACTACGTGCGTGCGTTCTTCGACGGCATCGACACGAGCCGCTATCTGACGGCGGGCGACCTGATGCAGACGGGCGCCGTGCCGACCATGTCGAAGTGCGATGCCGCGAACGTCGCGGCGACGCTGAACGGCAGTGCCGAATACGCGTTCGTGCTCGACGCCGCCCGCAAGATCCGCGGCTTCGTCACGCGCGACGCGATCGGTCAGGACACGCCGTCCGTGCGGCCGATCGAAAGCATCCGGCGCGATGCGTCGCTCGAACATGTCGTCGCGCGCGTCGTCGCGAGCCCGAATGCGCTGCCCGTCGTCGACGACGACGGCTGCTACTGCGGCTCGGTCGACCGCGCACTTATCCTGAAGGCCATCACGCGTTCGCGAGGCTCCCATGTCTGAAATGATTCCGCTCGGTAGCTGGGTCGACCAGTCCGTTCACTACCTGCTCGACCATGACGCGGCGACGTTCGATACGATCGGCCGCGCGATCGAGGGCCTCGCCGCATTCGTCGAGCACAGCCTGCAGGCGATCCCGATGTGGCTGATGATGGCGATCTTCATCGGTGTCGGTCTGTGGCGCGTGGGCTGGCGCTTCGCACTGTTCACCACCGCGTCGCTGCTGCTGATCTTCGCGACGGGCTTCTGGGACCAGACGGTCATCACGCTCGGCCTCACGCTGTCGTCGACGATCGTCAGCCTCGTGCTCGGCATTCCGCTCGGCATCTGGGCGGCGAAGAGCAAGTGGGTCGCCGCGATCGTGCGTCCGATCCTCGACCTGATGCAGACGATGCCGGCGTTCGTGTACCTGATTCCGGCCGCGATGCTGTTCGGTCTCGGCCGCGTGCCGGGGATCCTGTCGACGGTGATCTTCGCGATGCCGCCGGCCGTGCGCCTGACGAGCCTCGGCATCCGTCACGTGAACCGCGAGATCGTCGAAGCCGGCCAGGCATTCGGTTGCACGCCGTGGCAGCTGCTGTACAAGGTCCAGTTCCCGAACGCGCTGCCGTCGATCATGCAGGGCGTGAACCAGACGATCATGATGGCGCTGTCGATGGTGATCATCGCGTCGATGGTCGGCGCGGGCGGCCTCGGCAACGACGTGCTCGCAAGTATCCAGCGCCTCGACATCGGCCTCGGCTTCGAAAGCGGTCTGTCGGTCGTGCTGCTCGCGATCATTCTCGACCGCATCACCGAGAGCTTCGGCCGTGCGCCCGGCACCGTGAAAGCACCGCTGTTCTCGGGCCTGAAACAACTGTTCCGCGCAAAGGCCACGCCCGCGCAAGCGTAAGCAACCGGCGGCCGGTTCGCCTTCCGGCCGCCTCCCCCGATTCGATACCGGCTTCCGTGGCGTGTGCCACGGGGCTGGCTGCGTGCAACCTGCTCAATTCGCCAGGAGCCCGATGTGACGTCCGCCGCCGCTGCCGCCGTGCCCGCCGCTTGCGTTTCACCGGTTTCGTCCCTTGCCCATTTCGGCTTCCTGACGCTGCCGAACTTCTCGATGATCGCGTTCTCGAGCGCGGTCGAAGTGCTTCGGATGGCGAACTATGTCGGGCGATCCGATCACTACAAGTGGTCGATCTATTCGCTCGACGGTGCGCCCGTGCATGCCAGCAACGGCATCGCGGTGCGTCCGACCCAGGCGCTCGACTACACGAACCTGCCGGACGTGATGATCGTGTGCGGCGGGATCCACATCCGCAACGTGGTCGACGACGGCGCGCGCGACACGCTCGCGGCGCTCGCCGAACGCGGGCTGCCGCTGGGTGGCATCTGCACCGGTGCGTATGCGCTGATGTCGGGCGGTCTGCTCGACGGCTATCGCTGCACCGTGCACTGGGAGAACCTGTCCGCGCTGCATGCGGAGTTTCCGCAGGTCGGGTTCGCCGACGAGCTGTTCGTCGTCGATCGCGACCGGCTCACGTGCACCGGCGGCACCGCGCCGCTCGACCTGATGCTGAACCTCGTCGGCATGCGTTTCGGCCAGCAGCTCGCCGCGCAGGTGTCCGAGCAGTTCATCCTGGAGCGCATCCGCAGCTCGACCGACACGCAGCCGATTCCCGTCGATGCGCGCGTCGGTTTCTCGCGCGCGGAGCTGATCGAGGTCGTGCGGCTGATGGAGGCGAACATCGAGGAGCCGCTGTCGCTCGAGGAACTCGCGCGGCTCGTGCGACTTTCGCAGCGGCACCTGCAGCGGATGTTCAAGGTTTATCTGAACGTGTCGCCCACTCACTATTACCTGACGCTGCGTCTGAAACGCGCGCGCGACCTGCTGCGCACGACCGACGCATCGATCGCGCGCGTGACGACGACGTGCGGATTCCATTCGCCGTGCCATTTCAGCAAGGCGTATCGCGCGCAGTTCGGTCACGCGCCGAGCTACGAGCGACGGTTGCCGGGGCGCTGACACGACCCGAGCGAGCCATTCGGTCCGCGACGCCGCCGGGATCTCGGCGCGCGGTTTCAACACTCGATCCCGCACCCATGAAAAACGACGTCACTTTGAGGAGAAGACAGATGAAGCGCCTATTGATCGCAGCGGCATGCGGGATCGGGATTGCATCACCGATGTCGGCGGTTTACGCGGCCGACCCGCCCGTGTGCAAGAACGTGCGCTTCGCGGACGTCGGCTGGTCCGACATCGCGGCCACCACGGGCCTCGCATCGACGATGCTGCAGGGTCTCGGCTACACGCCGACCAAGACGATCGCGTCGGTGCCGATCACGTTCGCGGGCATCAAGAGCAAGCAGATCGACGTGTTCCTCGGCTACTGGTCGCCGACGATGGATCCGATCATCCAGCCGTTCACGAAGGCCGGCACGATCAAGGTGCTCGCCACGCCCAACCTGACCGGCGCGAAATACACGCTCGCGGTGCCCGACTACGTGTACCAGGGCGGCCTGAAGTCGTTCGCCGACATCCAGAAGTTCGCGGACAAGCTCAACGGCAAGATCTACGGGATCGAACCGGGCAACGACGGCAACCTGCTGATCAAGAAGATGATCGACGGCAATCAGTTCGGCCTCGGCAAGTTCAAGATGGTCGAGTCGAGCGAGGCCGGGATGCTGGTCGAGGTGAATCGCGCGATCCGCGACAAGCAGTGGATCGTGTTCCTCGGCTGGGAACCGCATCCGATGAACGTGCAGATGAAGATCGACTACCTGAGCGGCGGCGACGACGTGTTCGGCCCGAACTACGGCGAAGCGAAGGTGCTGACCGCGACGCCGCCCGACTACGCGCAGCGCTGCCCGAACGTCGCGAAGTTCGTGTCGAACCTTCAGTTCACGACGACGATCGAGAACCACGTGATGGTGCCGATCATGAACAAGGAAGACCCGAACAAGGCCGCGGCAGAGTACCTGAAGGCGAACCCGCAGGCGCTCGACAAGTGGCTCGCCGGTGTGACGACGATCGACGGCAAGCCGGGCCTGCCGGCGGTGAAGGCGTATCTCGGCGTGCATTGAGCGACTGGACGAACGGCGCGCTCGCCGAAGGCGGCGCGCCGGCGTGAAGAAACGCGGCCCTCCCGCATCGTGCGGGCGGGCCGCGTCGTTTTCGGGCCGCGAGTGGATTGGCGAATCGCCGCGCAGTGAATCAGCGTCACGATTCCTTCGTCGCCGCCGGTACGTCGAACACGCGGTCGAACGCCCACTGGAACACGAACGCGTAGCAGAAGAAGAATGCGAACAGCCCGATGTCGACGACGAACGCGTCGAACCACGAGATGTCGAGCCACCACGACACCACCGGCACGAGGATGAAGATCAGCCCGCCCTCGAATGCGGTCGCGTGCAGGATCCGCCGCGCGAGCGTGCGCCTGGGCCGACGGCGCGACGCTTCCCAGCGCTCGAACAGCGCGTTGAAGATCATGTTCCACAGCAGCGCGATCGCGGACATCGTCGCCGACAACGCGCCCGAATAGAAGAGGCTTTGCTTGAAGATCGCCGCGATCGCGGGCGAGATGCAGGAGATCGCGATCGCTTCGTAGAGCACCGCCTGCGTGATCCTGCGCGATAGGCCTTGCACGTTGTTTCTCCGGTTCGACGGTGACTCGACGGTCGCTTGCGCGTCACGGCGCCGCGACGTCCCGCAAGGCTACGTGCGTTGCGCGAGCGCTTCAATTCACCTAATCTCACCCGGATTGAATCGAATTCAACCCGGCCGGACCCGGCCCGCGAGGTCCCGTGTTCTCGAAAATTCCCCTGACCGCATTGCGTGTATTCGAGTCGTCGGCACGGCTCGGCTCGTTCAAGGCCGCGGCGGACGAGTTGTCCGTGACGCCGGCCGCCGTATCGCATCAGATCAAGTCGCTCGAAAGCCGGATCGGCGTGCTGCTGTTCGAACGCGGCGCGAGCGGCGTGCGGCTCACGGAGGAGGGCGAACGGCTGTTTCGCGCGAGCCACGACGCGTTGCTCGCGCTGAGTCGCGGGCTCGACGCGGTGCGGCCCGAAGCGGCCGACGAGCGCACGCTCGTGCTGACCACCACGCCCGCATTCGCCGCGATGTGGCTGATTCCGCGTCTCGGCCGGTTTCAGCAGGTCGATCCGCAATTGAACATCAAGGTCGAAACCGGCAACACGCTCGCCGATCTCGACCGCGACGCGCGAATCGATCTCGCGATTCGCGCGACGTCGCGCACGTTCCCGACGCTGCACGAGATCGCATTGATCGACGAGTATTTCGGCGCGTATGCGGCCACCGGGTTCGATGCGCATCGTTCGGACGAGCGCCTCGATTTGATCGAGACGGTGTGGGATACGCCGTTGCCGATGTCGATCGATTGGGCGTCGTGGTGTCGTGCGGCGGGTCGGGAAGCGTGGCTCGAGCGCGCGGTGTTCCGGCATTACGACGACGAGCACTACGCGTTGCAGGCCGTGTTGCACGGCCAGGGCGTCGGGCTGCTCAGCTCCGTGCTGGTCGCCGAGCACGTCGAGCGCGGCGCGCTGATGCCGATCGAGCCGTCGGTGCGGCTCGCCGGCGCGCGCTTCGTCGCGCTGTGCCGGCCCGGGCGGGAACGCGAGCCGCAGGTCAGGCGGTTTCTCGACTGGCTCGAAGCGGAAATCGCGCGCACGCGTGGGGCGGTGGCGCGGATCACGCCGCATGTGTGACGCAACGGTCCGGCGCTTCCATTGCGCTGCGACGCGTGCGAATCGTTCGTTACCCGAAACGCACGCAATACACCGGCGGCAAATGCGCGGAGACCTGCCGCCAGTTGTCACCGCCGTCGCCGGACGTCCATAACCCGCCCGTCGTCGACGCCATCGCGAGATGCGTGCCGGAGTCGTCCACCGCGAGCCCGTGCCGATACACGAGGTCGTAGGCCGGCTCGGGCGGCAGCCCGTTCGACAGCGTCTCGAAGCTGCGGCCGCCGTCGCGCGTGCGCGTGACGACGAACCGGCCGTTCACCGGAATCCGGCACGCATCCTTCACGGCCGGCACGAACCACGCGGTGTCGGGATCTGCCGGATGCACGGCGACCGCGAAGCCGAAGCTCGACGGCTGCGCCTCGATCCGCTGCCAGTGCGCGGCGCCGTCGGTCGAGCGGAAGATCGCGCAGTGATGCTGGGTCCACAGCACATCGGGAGCGGCTGCACACTGGACGACGCGGTGCGGATCCTGCACGTTGGGTTCGCCGCGCCGCTCGGGCGGCATGTAGTCGGCTTCCATGCCGTCGGCGCTGACGCGCCAGGTCGCGCCGCCGTCGAAGGTCTGCCAGACGCCGCCGCACGAAATCCCGATCGTCACGTGCCGGCTGTCGCGCGGATCGATCATCACCGAATGGATGCCGGCGGCATCGTAGCCGCCGCCGAACCACTCGGCGCGCTCCGGGCGGTCCCATAGCGCGCGGTTGAGCACCCACGAATCGCCGCCGTCGTCGGAGCGGAACAGTCCGCCCGGTATCGTGCCGGCCCACAGCACGCCCGGCTCGTCGGCGCCGCCGGCTTCGAGCGACCAGATCTGCTGAAGCGTCCACGGTGGGCGCGGCGGGGCAGGCGCTTCGTCCTCCGAATCGCCGGCGCCCGCGTGGGTGCCGGTGTCGGCGCGAGGCGTGTCGGCGGGCTGCGGCGGATAGACGGGCACCGCACATTCTTCCCATGCGGCGGCGTCCGCGCGTCGGCGATGCAGCTTGACGCCGAAGTGGCCGAGATTGAGCGCCGCATACAGCGTGCCGTCGCGCGGGTCGGCCAGCGCCATGCTGACGGGTTCGCCGATGAAGTGCGGCTCGCCGAGCGACCAGCCGCCGTTGCCGTCGGCGTGCAGCACGAACAGGCCCTTGCGGGTCGCGACGAGCAGTCGATCGTTCATGTCGGGTGTCTCCAGTAGGTCCGACCGGGCGCTTGATTCGATGGAGATGCGTCCCTTTATCCGCCGGACAGCGCCTGCACGACATAGACGCGGCTGGCGTCGCCGAGCGCATCGGACAGGTGTTGCCGGTCGCGTACCGGCTGGCCGTCGATGAACACCGACAGGTGCTTTCGCAGCGCACCCTGGTCGTCGACGATATAGCCGCGCAGCCTCGGCTGCTCGCCGAAGACGGTTTCAAGCGCTTCGCCGAGCGTCCGTGCGTCGATGTCGCGCTCGGGCGTGTCGATATGGCGCTGGATCGACGCCGCGAAGAAGAGGTGGGCCATGGTAGTGGCTGGCAGGAGCCGCGCGGGGGGACGGTCTGTAGTGTAGGCGATCGATCGGGCCAGCAGCGGCATTTGCGGTACGGCCGGCGGCGCGGGACCTTGCTGCGCCGCGCAACGATCCGGCTATGCGTACTTGTCGCCGACGGTACTTCGCACCGGATGCGTGTCGTAGATGATGACCATGCGCTCGATGCGCGCGTCGTCGTCGAATTCGAAGACGTCGACGCATTCGAACCGCACCTCGGCGCCGTCCTTCAGTCCCCAGTCGTAGACGAAATAGCCGGTGGCCCGACGTGCGCCCGTCGTGCTGACGCAGATGTCGATCGGCGTGATCCGGCTTTGTCCGGATGCCGCCGCGACTTTTTCGAAAAAGGGCCGCGGCGCCATCCAGCCGAGAAACGGCGAGAATATCCGCGCATCCGGCGCGAACAGCGCGCAGATCTCGGCGACGTCGCCGCGTTCGAGCGCTTTCAGGTAGGTATCGACCTGCCGCGTATATAGTGCGTCGGACGACGAGACCATGGTATTTCTCCGTTGATTGATGACGAGCCGTCCGCGACAGCCGTCGCGAGCCGGTTCAACCACGATAGCGAAGCAGCGATGACCGAACAAACGAATAATCCGCAACCCGGGTATGCCGCCCGCGCATATCCGCTGGCGGATCTCACGCGTGCGCTGCCGCCGCTGACGGCGTTCCAGGCCTTCGTCGCCGCCGCCGAACTCGGCAGTTTCAACCGGGCGGCCGAGCATCTGTGCCGGACCCAGGGTGCGGTGAGCCGTCAGGTGCAGCAACTGGAAGCGCACTACCGGTGTGCGTTGTTCGTTCGTCATCCGTCGGGATTGACGTTGACCGCGGAGGGCGGCGCGCTGCTGACGGTGGCCATCGACGTGCTCGCGCAACTGGCGCGACACGCGCATGCCCATGCGCATTCCGCGTCGACCCTGACGTTGCGCTTGCCATCCACGTTCGCGATCCGGTGGCTGCTGCCGCGGCTCCCGGCGCTCAATCACGCGTTGCCGCGAACCGAATTGCGCATTCACACGTCGGCGGACGACACGCCGGATTTCACCGACGCCGATTTCGATGCAATCGTCGTGCGCGGTACCGGAAACTGGGCGGGAATGGTGGCGGTGCCGCTGTTCGACGAGTGCCTCACGCCGATGTGTACGCGCGAGATCGGTGCGTCGTTGAAGTCGATCGCCGATCTCGCGCATGCGACGCTGCTGCATCCCGCACGCAATCGCGACGAATGGCGATGCTGGCTCGACGCCGTCGGCGCAACGCGGATCGACCCGGGCACCGGGCTCGTATTCGATACGCTCGAACTGACGTTGACGGCCGCGGCTGACGCGCACGGCGTCGCGATCGGCGATCCGCGCATGGCGGCGGACCGGCTGGCAGCCGGCGCGCTGGTCACGCCGTTCCCGGAGGTGGTGCGCAACGGCCTCGGTTACTACCTCGTCTACCCGACGCAGCGCGCCACGCAACCCGCGATTCAAGCGCTCGCGGAGGTTCTGACGCGTCTGGCGCGCGAGGATTGACCGCGACGGGCGGGCGCGTTGCGGTTGGCTAGACCGGGATCGATCGCCCCCGCATCCGGATTCCGAGCCGCACGACGCCGATCACCGCATTCGACAGCCACGTCAGCAAGCGCGGCATGCCGCGCCGTCGGATATCGAGCAGCAGCACGATTCGCACTGCGTCGCTGTCGTTCCATACCTCGTGCACGAACGTGTCGTCCCACAGCAGGAAGCGGCCTTCTTCGAGCCGGTATTCATGGCCATCGATCTTCAGCACTGCAGCCGGCGTGCCGTCGGCGCGCTTCGGCATCGACAGCACGAGATAGCCGCGCAGGATGCCGCGGAACGGTCCGCGATGCGGCGGAATGTGTTTGCCGGGCGCGAGGAACGACAGCGACGCGGACAACACGTCCGGCGACGCCGCGACGATCGATTCGACGGTCGGGCAACGCGACAGGTTGCGCGGAAACGGCTGGCCGTACGCCTGCATGATGAACATCCGCCAGTCGCGTGCATCGTTGGCCGAGATGTCGTGCTGCTCGCGCATGATCTCGTGGAAGCGCGGGATGCGCGGCAGGTCGCGCGCGACGGCCAGCGCTTCCGCGCGAATGGCCGGCCACGCGCGGACGAATCGCTCGGCGTCGGGGAACATGGCCGGGTCGAGCACGGCACCGCTGTCGATATGACGGTCGAACAGCGTGCGAAGCAGGCCGGCTGCATAGTCGTAAGCGACGGACATGATCGAGGCGCGATCCACAAGGTGTCGTCAGTCTGCCCCACGCGCGGTGGGGCCTGCGTTACGTCAGGTTACGCAGGCTGACGAAAGAATGACAGTTCGATGAATGTCCTGCGCAAGCGGTTCGCCATTCCGGGAATAAACGGGCACCCCGCGTCGTCATACGGGTGTAGCACGTCGTTTCGTTGACTTCCGAAGGAGTGAGCATGAATACGCATTGGCTGGTGGCCGCCACGGTGGCGGCGATGTCCGTCGCGAGTGTCGCGACGCCTGCGTCGGCACAGGCACTGACGCGCGCGCAGGTCAGGCAGCAATTGATCGACGCCGAAAACAACGGACTGCGCTTCGTGACCGATACGTCGTATCCGGACGTGAGTCCGCTATTCCGGCAGCAGGCCGAACAGATGCCTCGGCATCAGGCCGAAACCGCGGTCGGCAGCGATCCGGCCGCGACTTCCGATGCGGGGAGGCCGACGATACTGCCGTCGCGTCCGCGATCGGCCGCGTGCGTGGGCCCCGAGAGCTTCTGCACGCCGTATTTCGGAAGCTGAAGAAGCGGGCCACCGCGGCCGGCCCGGCATCCACGAGGTTGGATCGGCACGCAACATTGAAGGAGTTCATGATGAAAACTTGTATCGCACTACTGATGATGATCGGCGTTGTATCCGGTCAGTCTGCATTCGCGCAATTGAATGCGCCGCTCACGCGTGCACAGGTTCGCGAGGAACTGATTCGTCTGGAAGCGGCGGGCTACGATCCGTCGAAGGGGGACGACGGAGAATATCCTGCGGACATTCAGGCCGCGCTGGCGAAGGTCGCCGAGCAGGATCGGGCGAGGATGGCGGCTTTGCCCGCCCCGCCCGCCCCGCCCGCGCCGGCCGCCGTCATGCCGGCGCAGACCGACGACTAGGTGCCGACATGTACGTATGTGTCTTCGGGCCGACGTGCTCGCGGTACGGCAATACGCACGCCGCTCGCGGCACGCGGCCTGGCCGAACCGCACGGACGGCGAGGCCGTCGATCGCGCGCCGCTTCGCGCGGCGCCGCGATCAGCGTGTTGCCCGATTCCGATGGGCGCGCAGGTGGATTGCAGGGTGAGCCGCGATGCAGGCGAGCGCGCGATCCGTCATTGCCGGATCGCTGCCTGCGATGGTGCGCCATGGCGCATGGTGGCGAGATTACCAGGGCATCATCCGTTGCATGACGCCGTCGCGCAGGACGAAACGATGCGCGACCGCGGCCGCGACGTGAAGGCAGATGCCGCCGAACAGCACCCACGCGAGGATGCCGTGCACGTCGCCCATCGCGTGCCCGAATCCCGAGCCGGCCGCCGACAGCGCCGGCAGCGGGACGACACCGAACAGCGTCACGGCCCATGCGCGCGACGACGCATTGATCCAGCCGAGCAACGGCACCGCGATCAGCAATGCATAGAGCCCGAAGTGCGTTGCGCCGGACACCGCGCGCATCGCAGGCGACAGTTCGTCGGCGGGCGGGCGATGCGTCACGCGCCAGAGCACGCGGCAAGCCATTGCGGCAAGCAGCGCGGTGCCCACGATCAGGTGCGCGGCGATCAGGCCGACCGGTTGCGTGTCGCGATGCACGTCGGGCATCGTCCAGCCGATTACGTATTGCGCGACGACCAGCGCCACGATCAGCCAGTGAAGAAGGCGTGCGACTGCGTCGTATCGGGCGGTTGTAGACATGAAAGCTCCTGGCAAGCGGATGAGGACCGTATCTTCCGGCGGATTTTACGGCCGAATCCTTAACGAAACGTTAAGCGTGCGGTCGCGCACCGGCTTCGTCCGATAACGCCTGCGTGCGATCAATCCGGGCGGATTCGGCCGACGGCATCGAGATCGTGACGCCGAGGCCGCGGCCGCCGATGCCGGCCCCGAATTGCACGGTGCCGCCGAAGTATTGCGCGATGCGCTGGACGATCGACAGCCCGAGCCCGCTGCCGGGCAACTGCGTGCCCACGCCGCGATAGAAACGATCACCGAGCCGCTCGTGCTCGCCGGGGGCGACGCCGGGCCCGTCGTCGCGCACGACGATGCGCTGCGCGGCGCCGTCGTCGTGTACGTCGATCTCGATGCGGCCCCCCTGCCGGCCGTACTTGATCGCGTTGTCGAGCAGGTTGTCGAGCAGGATGCCGAGCAGGATCGGATCGGCCTGAATCGCTCGCCCGGGCGTGCCGCTGGCGACGATGGCGATGCAGTGATCCGATGCCTTCGCAAGATGCCGCTCGATGGCCGCGTCGACCAGTTCGCGGACGACGACGGCGCGCACCGGAATGCGTTCGTATTCGTCGAGCCGCGCGAGCAGCAGCAACTGTTCGGCGAGACGCGCGCTGCGATCGACGCCTTGCACCACGCGCTGCATGGCGAGCTGTTTGCGCGCCGGATCGTCGGTCGCGAGCGCGACCTGGGCCTGAACCTTGATCGCGGCCAGCGGCGTCTTGAGTTCGTGCGCCGCGTCGGACGTGAATGCCCGCTCGCGCACGATGGACTGCCGCAATCTGGCGAGCAGGCGGTCGATCGCGTCGACCAGCGTGCGGACTTCTTCCGGAACGGTCGTGACGCCGAGCGGTTCGAGCGAGCGCGCATCGCGCGCGCCGATCAGCGTCGACAGTGTTTTGAGCGGCGCCAGACTGCGCCCGATCAGGAACCAGAGCAGCAATGCCAGCACCGGGAGCGCGACGATCAGCGGCCAGACGATGCCGCTCGCGATGCCCGTCGCGAGATCGCTGCGCGTATTGGCGGGCTCCATCACCCGTATCCATCGTCCCGACGCGTCGTCGCGCAGCGTGTGGGTGCGCCATTGCGCGCCGCGCACGACGATCGTTTCGGGGGTGTCGCTTCGGCCGGCTGCATCGGGCCGGCCGGGAGCGTCGACTGGCAGGCTCGACGCGACGACGTTGCCCCGCGCGTCGCGGACTTCGAACAGTACGTCGCGCGGCAGACGATCGCCGTCGTTGTCTCGGGCGGCGGCCGGCGTGCCGTGAGCCAGTTCGATGCGCGCGTCGGGCGGGA
The DNA here is from genome assembly GCF_902833125.1 of Burkholderia sp. BCC1640. NCBI lineage: Bacteria > Pseudomonadati > Pseudomonadota > Betaproteobacteria > Burkholderiales > Burkholderiaceae > Burkholderia > Burkholderia sp. BCC1640. Next base: position 25,321 of record NZ_CADFEF010000010.1, read on the forward strand.
AGCGGGCGAGGCGGTCGAGGTCGGCCGGCGCGAGGTCGACGAGCAGCGACGCATATTCGACGAGACGGGCGTCTTCCCATTCGCCGATCTCGCGTGTCGCGTGCCGGAAGCTGCCGAACACGGCGACGATCCAGACGACGGTCACGCAGCCGAGCGCCATCGCCGAAACGCGGCGCCGTATCGAGCGCGAGATCATGGTTTGTCGACGACGTAACCGATGCCTCGCACCGTCCGGATCAGTTCCGCGCCGAGCTTCTTACGCAGATTCGAGATGTGAACCTCGATCGCATTGCTTTCGATGCCTTCCTGCCATCCGTACAGGCCGTCCTCGAGACGCGCCCGCGACTGGGGCATGCCCGCATGACTGACGAGCTGAACGAGGATGGTCCATTCGCGTGACGTCAGCGCGATGCGCGCCGCATCGCGTGTCACCGTTTGGGTGGTCAGGTCGATCGTGATGTCGCGCCACACGATCTCGTCGCCGGCCCGACCCTGGGAGCGGCGCACGAGCGCGCGGCAGCGGGCGAGCACCTCGGACAGCTCGAACGGTTTCGCGAGATAGTCGTCGGCGCCGTCGTCGAGGCCGCGGACCCGATCGGCCACGGTGCCGCGCGCGGTCAGTACGAGCACCGGCGTGGTATCGCCCGCGTCCCGCATCGCACGCAGCAGTTCCGTTCCCGATTTGCCGGGCAAGCCGAGATCGAGGGCGACGAGGGCGAAGCGCGTCGTCGAGAGCGCGGCGGCGGCGGCATGACCGTCGCGCAGCCAGTCGACCTGATAACCAGCCTGACTCAGGCTGATTTCGAGGCCGCTGCCGATGAGGTCGTCGTCTTCGACAAGGAGGAGTCGCATGGTCGATTCGTGTGCAGATATATGCAATTGTACGAGCCGGACTGTGCGCGTCGTGCAACGGATTGTAATTGCGCTCCCTCAAATATCGCCCGATTCTGAAGATCGCTTAAGGTTCGGCACCGGCATTCCGGCTACGATCGGCCACAACATTTCTCGGGTCGAACTCCGCTTCCCCTGATCCCCGAACCGGGTTCCGCGCGTCCCGCACGCGCTTGCCCGTCCACCCCCGCGACCGTGTCGATCGAAGCAGGATCGATGCGGGTCGTCCGCACGGGAGGTTCTTTCCTGATGGAACCCTCGACGATCGAGCGATGGCGCGCCTACCTGTTGATCGCCGCGTTCGCCGGCATGTTCATTCAGTGTTTCGTGCTGGTTTCGTTGTTTGCGCTGCGCGTACCCGAAGCGTTCTTCACGACGATGACATTCCGCATCTGGGCCGTCGTCGCGGTCGCGACCGCGATCCTGTCGGCCCGTAAGGTTGCCGACGCGGCGTTCAGGGCCGCGGATGTCTGCGGCTATGTGCGCGTGTCCGGAATCGATCGCCGCACGGTAGCCGTGTCATCTGATTGCGCGTACCGTCGGCTGGTCGTCCTGCATATCCGGCTCAACGGGAATCGATACGGCGGCGTGTACGGGTGAGCGCGCGTTCGCGCGTGCCGGCCCCGAGCGTCGCCGTCATTGGGCCACCACTGGGGAGAAGCATGGTCTTGCTGCATGTGCTGTACGCGCTGGCCGGCGCGATGTCGATCGCCTGCGGGCTGGGCGTGTTGCTCGGCATTGCCTACACTGTCACGGCCAGCGTGCTGGTCGGCCGGTTCTTTTCGCGCGCGCGGGCGGTGCCGCGCGACTATCCGGGCGTCACCGTCGCGAAACCGCTGCACGGCGACGAATGGAACCTCGTACAGCATCTTGAAAGCTTCTTCGTCCAGGATTATCCGGGGCCGGTACAACATCTGTTCGGCGTGCACGATGCGGGCGACGCGGCGCTCGCGGCCGTCGAGACGCTTCGCGCGCGCCATCCGGACGCGAACATCAAGGTCGTCGCCGATGCGCGGTTATACGGGCCGAATCGCAAGATCGCGAATCTCGTCAACATGCTCGAACACGCGGAACATTCGGTGCTGTGTCTCGCCGACAGCGATGTGCTGGTCGAGCGCGATTATCTGCGTGCCGTCGTCGGCGCGCTACAGCAGCCGGAAGTCGGCATCGTGACGAGCGTGTATCGCGGCGTCGCGTCGCCGGGCTTCTGGCCCGGTGTCGCCGTCGCGATGACGAACTACCATTTCCTGCCAGGCGTCATTACCGGGCTTTTCATCGGGCGTGCCCGTCCGTGCTTTGGCCAGACGATTGCGATCACGCGCGCGACGCTCGAACGCATCGGCGGGCTCACGCGTTTCGCGCACCACCTGGCCGAGGATCACGCGCTCGGCGAAGCGGTGCGGCAGGTCGGCGCGCAGGTCGTCGTTCCGCCGTTCGTCGTCGGACATGCCTGTGTCGAAGAGACCTTCGCCAGGCTGTATGCGCACGAATTGCGCTGGAGCTGCACGATCCGCGCGGCGGACCGGCTCGGTCACGCCGGGTCGGTGCTGATGCATCCGCTGCCGCTTGCATTGCTGGCCGTGCTGTTTTCCGGCGGCACGCTCGCCGCCTGGTGGCTGGTGGTCGCGGCACTCGTCGCGCGGGCGCTGCTGATGTTCCGGACGAGCCGCGCCACCGGGGCGGGTCTGCGCGGCGCGCTCTGGCTGCCGTTCGTCGATTTGCTGCAGTTCGCGGTGTTCGTGTCGAGCTTCTTCTCATCGCACGTCGTCTGGCGTGGCACGCGCTTTCGCGTCGACCGCGAGGGCTTGTTGTCGCCGGCGGGGAAATCATGATGCACGACGCGCATTCCGATGTCGAAGGCGCGGACCGGCCGCCCGCGCGTCGCGACGCACGGTTGCGGCATGCGGGGCGAGCGGCGGCGCTGGCCGGGCTGGTGCTCGCGGTGTGGCTGATCTGGCGCGAGCATCCACTGGAGATCCTGCACCGGTTGCGGATTGCCGGCGCCGGGTTGCTGGTCGCCGCACTGGCTCACATCCTGCCGATGCTCGCGAATGCGTGGGACTGGCGGATGCTGATCCGTGGCCCGCGCCGGCCGTCGTTCGCGACGATGCTCAAGCTCGTATGGATCCGCGAATCGATCAACGGGCTGTTGCCAGTCGCGCGGATCGGCGGCGAGATCGTGTCGTTCAGCCTGCTGCGGCAGGCGGGCGTGCGCCCGGCGACCGCCGTGGCGAGCCTCGTCGCGGACATGCAACTGACGCTGATCAGCCAGCTCGTGTTCGCGCTGGTCGCGATCGGCTACGTGCTCGAACACGTGTCGTCCGGCGCCGCGCAGGTGGCCGCGCGCCTCGCCATCGGCATGGCGGCGCTCGTGCCGGTGCTGCTGCTGTTCGCGCTGGTTCAGCACGCGCGGCCGTTCGAGCGCGCGATGCGCGTGGTCAACCGCGTCACGAGCGGCAAGGTGGTGGCGCTGGTCGGCGAATCGGCACGCACCGATCAGTCGATCCGGATGATCTGGAGAAAGACGGGTGTCGTCGTCCGCTATCTGGCGATCTGGCAGACGCTGCAATTTGTCGGCTATTCGCTGGAAATCTGGCTCGCGCTGCATTTCCTCGGCGCCGATCCGACGTTTGCGCAGGCGCTCGCGATCGAAGCGCTGATCCAGCTCCTGAGCAGCATCGCGTTCCTGATGCCGGGCGGGCTGGGCGTGCAGGAGGGCGGGTTCGTGCTGATCGGCGGGCTGCTCGGGTTCGACGCGCCGACCTGCCTGGCGCTCGCCGGCGCGCGGCGCGTCCGCGACTTGCTGTTCTATCTGCCGGGCCTGTTCGCATGGCAGCATGCGGCCGGCGCGGCGCGCTCGCCGTACCAGGCGAAGCGCGCATCGATGCCCGTCGGGGAGTCCGCCGGGCCGCGTTGATGCGGCCCGACGTTGCCGGCCAGCCAGGCGGGCAGCGGTCCGCCGACGCGGCCGCTTGCCTCGCCGGGCGGCGCGGCGATCAACGTTGCTCGTCGGCGATGTAGCTGCGGATCACGTCCGCGAACGACGTGTCGCCCTTCAGGCCGAGCGCTTCGGCGCGCGTCGTGTCCCAGCGGCCCGGCCAGCTGCCGACGATCTTCTCGACGCGTTCGTCCGGCGCATGGCGGATCAGCTTCACGACGTCGTCGCCCGCGACTTCGCGCAGTGCCGCGATCATTTCGTCGACCGACACCGACAGGCCGGGCAGGTTGATCACGCGCTTGTTGCCGAGCTTCTCGCTGTCGATCTCGCAACCCGCGACGAGCGCGTCGATCGCGCCGCGCGGCGACAGCAGCCACAGCCGCGTCGAACCGGGCACCGGGCACACGCTTTCCTCGCCGTTCAGCGGTTCGCGGATGATGCCGCTCGCGAACGACGACGCCGCCGCGTTCGGGCGGCCCGGCCGCACGCTGATGGTCGGCAGCCGCAGCACGCGGCCGTCGACGAAGCCGCGCCGTGCGTAGTCGCACAGCAGCAGTTCGGCGATCGCCTTCTCCGCGCCGTACGACGATTGCGGATTCAGCGCGGTGTCGTCCTGCACGACGTCGGGCAACACGCCGCCGTAGACGGCCACCGAGCTCGTGAACACGACGCGCGGACGATGGCCGCGTGCGCGGCACACTTCGAGCAGCGTGCGCGAGGCGTCGAGGTTGATCCGCATGCCGAGATCGAAATCGGCTTCGGCCTGCCCGCTGACGATCGCCGCGAGATGGAAGATCGCGCCCGTCTGCGCGTCGATCGCGCTTTCGAGCACCGTGCGATCGGCGATGTCGCCGACGATCGACGTCACGCGCGCGTCGCCGAAATCGCTGCCCTTCACGACGTCGAGCAGCACCAGCTCGTCGATCTTGCCGGTCCGGCCGTCGGGCCCGATCAGTTCGCCGCGCTCGAGCAGCTTGCGCGCGAGACGCTGGCCGAGAAAGCCGGCGCCGCCGGTGATCAGTACTTTCATGTTGTGAGCCCTCTTCGGAATGCGTGGATTACAGATAAGGCTTGAGCCAGCCGAGCCCGTCGGACGTGCCGGCCTTCGGGCGATACTCGCAGCCGATCCAGCCGTCGTAGCCGAGCGCGTCGATCAGTTCGAACAGATACGGGTAGTTGAGTTCGCCGATGTCCGGCTCGTGACGCTCGGGCACGCCGGCGATCTGGATGTGGCCGATGCCCGCGAAATCGCGCTTGAGCTTCATCGCGAGGTCGCCTTCGACGATCTGGCAGTGATAGCAGTCGAACTGCACCTTCAGGTTCGGCGCGCCGACTTCCGCGCGGATGTCATGCGCATCGTCCTGGCGGCTCAGGAAATAGCCGGGCATGTCGCGCTGGTTGATCGGCTCGATCAGCACCGTGATGCCGTGTGCGGCGGCGGCCTCCGTCGCATGCCGCAGGTTCGCCACGTAGGTATCGCGATGGCGCGCGCGGTCGGCGCCCGGCGCGACCATCCCGGCCATCACGTGCAGCTTCTTGTTGCCGAGTACGCGCGCATAGTCGAGCGCCTGGTCGATGCCGCGCCGGAACTCGTCCTCGCGGCCCGGCAGCGACGCGATCCCGCGTTCGCCGGCGGCCCAGTCGCCCGGCGGCGCGTTGAACAGCGCCTGCTCGAGATTGTGCGCGTCGAGGCGCGCGCGAATGTCCTCGGCGGCGAAGTCGTACGGGAACAGGTACTCGACGGCCTTGAAGCCGTCGTACGAGGCAGCGGCGAAGCGTTCGAGGAACGCCTGCTCGGTGTACATCATCGAGAGGTTGGCGGCGAAGCGGGGCATGGCAGCGGGTCCTGTGAATGAATGGGGCAGGGCGCATGGCGCCCCGCGTCGAATGACGGATCAGCGGTTCACGAGTTTAGCGGGCGTGAGCCACACGGCGATCGCGCCGATCACGAGCATGGCGGCCAGCACGTACATGCCGGACGACGTGCTGTGCGTGACGTCCTTCAGGTAGCCGATCACGTACGGGCTCGCGAACCCGGCGAGGTTGCCGACCGAGTTGATGATCGCGATCCCGGCGGCCGCGGCGGAGCCGGCGAGGAACGCGGTCGGCAGCGACCAGAACAGCGGTGCGCAGGTCAGCACGCCGCCCGCCGCGAGCGACAGGAACACGATCGACACCGCCGTATTGTGCGAGTACGACGCGGCGACCGCAAACCCGACCGCGCCCATCAGCGCCGGCACGATCAGGTGCCAGCGGCGTTCGCGGCGCTTGTCCGCGCTGTGGCCGAACAGGTTCATCACGACGATCGCGACGACGAACGGAATTGCCGACAGCAGGCCGATCTGCAACGTATCGGTGATGCCGGTCGACTTGACGAGCGTCGGCATCCAGAACGTGAGACCGTACTGGCCGGTGACGAACGCGAAGTAGATCAGCGACATCCACCACATGCGCGGATCGGAGAACACGGCCTTCAGCGAATGGCCGTGCTGTTGCTGTTCCTGCGGCTGAGCAGCGATTTCATCCTCGAGGATTTGCTTCTCCCGCTCGTCGAGCCACTTCGCGCTGCGGATGCTGTTGTCGAGATACAGGATCGTCGCGATGCCGACGAGCACGGCCGGCACGGCCTCGATCATGAACATCCATTGCCAGCCGTGGAAGCCCGAGCCGCCGTGGAAGCGCTCCATGATCCAGCCCGACAGCGGGTTGCCGAAGATGCCCGACACCGGAATCGCCGACATGAACACCGCGATGATCTTCGCGCGGCGATGCGACGGGAACCAGTACGTGAGGTACAGGATCACGCCCGGATAGAAGCCGGCTTCCGCGAGACCGAGCAGGAAGCGCAGCACGTAGAACTGCGTCGGCGTCTTCACGAACGCGAACAACGCGGACAGCAGGCCCCACGTGATCATGATCCGCGCGATCCAGATGCGCGCGCCGATGCGGTGCATCAGCATGTTGCTCGGCAGTTCGAACAGGAAGTAGCCGAGGAAGAAGATGCCGGCGCCGAGGCCGAACACGGTTTCGCTGAACGCGAGGTCCTGCGACATCTGCAGCTTCGCGAAGCCGACGTTGACGCGATCGAGATACGCGACCACGTAGCAGAGCATCAGGAACGGCACGATGCGCCAGAACACTTTCTTGTAGGTGCGGTCGAGTTCGGCCGATTGGGCGGGCGCGGCGGGCGAGCGGCTTGCGGCCGCGTCGAGAGCAGTCATCGTCGTCTCCTGGGATGTCATGTGCCGGCGGCGCGCACGCCGCCGGATTGTGTCGTGTGTGCTGATGGAAGGGCCCGCGCACACGGCAGGCATAGGAATCGGTGCGTAGTCCTGCGTGATCCGGGCGCGATGCGTTGCGTTACCAGCGTGCGCCGAAGGTCTGGCGCAGCTCGTCGAGCGCGGCGTCGGACAGCGGCTCGGGCTTCGGGTTCGTCATCAGCCAAAGCCGCGCGGTTTCCTCGAGCTCCTCGAGCGCGTACGACGCGTGCGACACCGACTGCCCCCACATCACCGGGCCGAGGCGGTCGAGCAGCACGCCGCGCACCTGATCGGCGAGTGCAGCGACTTCGGCCGCGACGGCCGGGTCGCCGGGGCGGCGATAGCGGATCAGCGGAATGTGGCCGACCTTCATCACGTAATACGGCGTGATCGGCGGCAGCACGTCAGTGTCGCGCCATACGCCCGCGAGCGTGAGCGCGACGAGGTGCGTCGAATGCGTATGGACGATCCCGTTCGCCTGCGCGTTGCGCGCGTAGATTCCGCGATGCAGCGCGAGCGTCTTCGACGGCTTGCCGCCCGAGAGCGGCTGGCCGTCCAGGCCGACCTTCGCGATGTCGTTCGGGTCGAGGCGGCCGAGGCAGGCATCGGTCGGCGTGATCAGCCAGCCGTCGTCCAGACGCGCGCTGATGTTGCCGGCGCTGCCGACTGCATGGCCGCGCGCATACAGGCTCGCGCCGACGACGCAGATCTCCTCGCGCAGTTTCGCTTCGTGGCTCATCATGCGGCTCCGTCGAGCGCGCGCAGCGCCTTGTCGAAAAAGTCCACCGTGCCGAAGTTGCCGGATTTCAGCGCGAGGCCGAGCGGCTGCGCGTCGATGGTGGCCGTCGCCGGTACGCCCGGATCGATCTGCGCACCGATCTGCAGCGACTTCACGTCGAGCGCCTGCACGACCGCGCCGGACGTCTCGCCGCCGGCGACGACGAACTTGCGCACGCCGAGCTCGCGCAAGCCCCTGGCGATCGCCGCGAGCGTGCTCTCGACGAGATGGCCGGCCGCCTCGACGCCGAGCACTTGCTGGACGGCCTTCACTTCGTCGGGTGTCGCGGTCGCGTAGATCAGCACGGGTTGCGGCAGGTGCGAGCGTGCGAACGCGAGTGCGGCGTCGACGACGGGCTCGCCGCGCGAGGCCGCGAGCGGATCGATCCGGAAGCTCGGCCGGCTTTCGCGCCACGCGGCGACCTGGGCGTTGGTTGCCTTCGACGCGCTGCCAGCGAGCACCGCCGACAATCCGTCGATGCGCGGCAGCGAGGCCGCGTTGTCGCGCTCGGGCAGCTGATCAGCGCGACGGAAATTCGCGGGCAGGCCGAGGGCGACGCCCGAGCCGCCGGTGACGAGCGGCAGGCCCGCGCACGCTTCGCCGAGCACGTAGAGGTCGCGATCCGACAACGCGTCGGCGATCGCGAAGCGCGCGCCTTCCGCGCGCAGCTGCTCGATCCGCGTGCGCACGGCGGCCGCGCCCAGCGCGATCGTGTCGTAGCGGATCAGGCCGACCTGCGACTTCGTTTGCCGCTGCAGCGCGCGCACGAGGTTCGCGTCCTTCATCGGCGTGAGCGGGTGGTTCTCCATGCCCGATTCGTTCAGCAGCACGTCGCCGACGAACAGGTGGCCGCGGAAGATCGTACGGCCGTTTTCCGGGAACGCCGGGCACGCGATCGCGAAGCCGCCGCCGGCCGCATCGAGTAGCGCATCGGCGACGGGCCCGATGTTGCCCGCGTCGGTCGAGTCGAACGTCGAGCAGTACTTGAAGAAGAATTGCCGGCAGCCCTGCGCGCGCAGCCATTCATGGGCGGCGAGCGATTGCGCGACGGCGTCGGCGGCGGGAATCGTGCGCGACTTCAGCGCGACGACGATCGCGTCGGCGTCGACTGCGGCGTCGCCGGCGGGCACGCCGATCGTCTGCACGGTACGCATGCCGCTCTTGACGAGCATGTTCGCGAGATCGGTCGCGCCGGTGAAATCGTCGGCGATGCAGCCGAGCAGGGGACGGGAAGCGGAAGCGGTCATGGCAGGAACGTCGTTCGAATCAGCGGGCGGGCGGCAGCGTGATGCCGGGGAAAGTCTTGATCACGGCGGAATCGTCCTCGCCGCCGTGGCCGGCGCTCGACGCGCTCATGAACATCTGGTGCGCGGTGGCCGACAGCGGCAGCGGGAATTTGCTGCGCCGCGCGGTATCGAGCACGAGGCCGAGGTCCTTCACGAAGATGTCGACGGCCGACAGCGGCGTGTAGTCGCCGTTCAGGATGTGCGGCACGCGGTTCTCGAACATCCACGAGTTGCCGGCGCTGTGCGTGATCACGTCGTAGAGCGCGTCGGCGTCGACGCCTTCGCGCAGGCCCAGGGCCATCGCCTCGGCGGCCGCCGCGATATGCACGCCGGCCAGCAGCTGGTTGATGATCTTCACCTTCGAGCCGATGCCGTGCGCGTCGCCGAGGCGGTACACCTTGCCGGCGATCGCGTCGAGCACGTCGTCGCAGCCGGCATACGCGGCGGCGGGGCCGGACGTCATCATCGTCATCTCGCCGGAGGCCGCGCGCGCGGCGCCGCCGGATACCGGCGCGTCCAGCATCTGCAAGCCCGCGGCCTCGATGCGCGCGCCGAGCGCGACCGCGAAGTCGGGCGCGACGGTCGCGCTCGCGATCACGACGCCGCCCGGCTTCATCGCCGCGACCGCGCCGTGCTCGCCGAACAGCACCGTTTCGGTCTGCGCGGCATTGACGACGAGCGTGACGACGACATCGCATCGCGCGCCGAGTTCGGCCGGGCTCGCGCAGGCCACGCCGCCTTCGGCCGCGAACGCCTGCAGCACGGTGTCGCGCACGTCGCATGCGTGCACGCGGAACCCCGCGCGCAGCAGCGAGCGGGCGACGCCGAGGCCCATCGCGCCGAGGCCGATGACTCCAACATTTCGTGACATGGTCAACCTTGATCGATTCGGGAAAGGTTCGGGACAACGACGGCACCGGTTCGGTCCGGGCCGCCGCATTCAGCAATCGTTCATCAGCAGATGCCGGCTTCCGCGAGACGGCGGGCGGCGTTATACATGTGCGTGCGCGCCGCGTTGCGCGCCGCCATCGGGTCGCGCGCGCGGATCGCGTCGGCGATCGCCGCGTGTTCCTCGCGCACCTGCCGCGAGAAATCCTCGCGCGTCGCTTCGTTGCGCCGCGTGACCTTCACGCCGGCCTCGAGGTACTGGTTCAGAAACTGCAGGGTCTTCAGGAAATACGGGTTGCCGGTGACGGCAGCGATCGTGCGGTGGAACGCGACGTCTTCCGCGACGCCGTCGCGCCCTTCGGCCGCCGCGTCGTCGATCTTGCGCAATGCGTCGTCGATGTCGGCCATGTCGTCGGCCGTGTGGTGCAGCGCTGCTTCGGCCGCGACTTCAGCCTCGATCGCGCGGCGCACCGCGAGCAGGTGCGGCAGCGAGCTCGCCTCGACGGCTTCCGCGTAGTCGATCCGCAGCGGCCGGATCGCGCCGTGCTGGTTCACGTATACGCCGCTGCCCTGGCGCGGCTCGACCACGCCTTCGTTCTTCAGCCGCGAGATCGCCTCGCGGATCACGGTGCGGCTCACGCCGAATTCCTGCGCGAGCACGGCCTCCGTCGGCAGCTTGCCGGTGGCCGAGAAACTGCCGACTTCGATCTGCTTCAGCAGCTGCTGCGCGACGTGGTCGCTCATCGCACGGGCGGGAATCTTCTCGAACATGGCGCTCTGGTTTGTAAGGTGATGTGGTCATCATACAAATTTGAAGGTGCGTCAGCATCCGGGATAACCCTCGGTTAACGGGCTGCAACGTCGGTCAAGTCGACTGGAACCGGTTCCAAATGGCGGGAAAATGCCGCGATCGTGCGAGGTCCAAGGCGCGGGCAGGAGAAGGAAAGGGCGCGCGCGGGCGGCGCGCGCGATCGTCAGTCGGCGATGTCTTCGACGGGATCGGAATCGGCGGTCACCGGCACGCCGGCTTCTGCGCCGTCCCCGCCGCGCTCGCGATAGGTCGCCGGTGGCACGCCGAACTGCTTGCGGAACTCGCGGCCGAGGTGCGACGCGTCGGCGAACCCGCAACTCGACGCGATATCGGCGACTGTGCGGTCGGAACTGGTCAGCAGCCACGCGGCCGTGCGCAGCCGCACCTGCTTCGCGAACGCCTGCGGGCTCTTGCCCGTCTCGGCCTTGAACAGCCGCTCGAGCTGGCGCGTCGACATGTCGAGCTTGCACGCGAGTTCCTCGAGCGGCAGTGCGCGGCCGACATGCTGTTCCATCAGGAGAATCGCGCGCTTGACCTTCGGGTGCGTGGCCGGCTCGAGGCCCGGCGGATGCGGCTGCGGCGCATTGCCCTTCTGCATCTCGCCGACGAGCAGGATGCGCAGTGCCTTCTGCACGGTCGCATGATCGAAATGGCGCAGCAGGATCGCGGCGGCGACGTCGATCGACGCGCGGCCGCCCGAGCAGGTGATCCGGCGCCGGTCGATCACGAACAGGCGATCGGCGATCAGCATGTCGGGATCGGCGTTCGGGAAGCGCTCGATGAAATCCCAGTAGTGGAACCAGCTCACGCACGTGCGGTAGCCGTCGAGCACGTTCGCGCGCATCAGCGTGAACACGCCCGTGCAGATCCCGACGACCGTCGCGCCGCCCGTCGCCGCGCGGCGGATGAAGTCGAGCGTTTCGGGGCCCGCTTGCGGCCCCGAATGCAGCAGCCCGCCGACCACGACCACGTAGTCGAACGGTTCGGCGCTCTCGAAGGTTTCCCACGGCGTGATCTGGATCCCGCAACTCGCGCGCACCGGCGCCAGCGTTTCGCCGATCACGCTCCACGCGCAGCGCACCGGCTTGCTGTAGTCGCCGTCGTCGGCCGACAGCCGCAGCATGTCGACGAAACCCGAAAAGGCCGTGAGCGTGAAGTTCGGCAGCAGCACGATGCCGAAACGGATGCGCTGCGGCGCGGGTTCGGCGAGGGGGGAAGCGGGTACGTCGGGTGTCATCGCGGTCAATCTCGTCACGCCGGGAAGGCGGGTCTCACTCGTTGCAGTCTGTTCGCGGGCACGGTTGCCGGCTGGCGCACGCGCCGGCCGACTTGTGGTTTTTCGTCGTCAATCATCGTCAAAACGCACTTTCCGGCCGTCCTGCGCGGGGCTTGGCGGCGGTATCCCACGCCGATGCCGTTTTTGTTCTATCGGCCAATTTTACGCTTTGATGTACTGATGCCAACGACATTTCACGTACGCCCACCCAGAGGAAGTCAGATGAACGTCAGCGCGTTCGACCTGTTCAAGATCGGTATCGGCCCGTCCAGCTCGCATACGGTCGGCCCGATGATCGCCGCGTGCCGCTTCGCGTCGCACATCGAGGACGCGAACCTGCTCGGCTTCGTGCGCCGCGTGCGGGTCGAACTATACGGCTCGCTCGGTGCAACGGGCAAGGGCCACGGCACCGACAAGGCGGTGCTGCTCGGCCTCGAGGGCCATTTGCCCGACACGATCGATCCGGACCTGATCGAGCCCCGGCTCGCGGCGATCCGCGCGGAGAAGTCGCTGGCGCTGCTCGGCAAGCAGACGATTCGCTTCGACGAGAAGGAGAACATCGGCTTCTATCGCAAGCTGATGAGCGGCACCAGCATCGTCCATCCGAACGGGATGCGCTTCCAGGCGTTCGACGAGCACGGCCAGTTGCTCGTCGAGAAGGAGTATTACTCGATCGGCGGCGGCTTCGTCGTGAACCGCGACGGCGATCGCGTAAACGGCGTGCGTGCTGCGGCCGACGTGCCGTATCCGTTCCGCACCGGCGACGACCTGATGCGCCAGTGCCGCGAACACGGGCTGTCGATCGCCGAGCTGATGCTGCGCAACGAATGCACGCTGCGTCCGGAAGACGAGGTGCGCGGCGGGCTGCTCGCGATCTGGCGCACGATGGCCGCGTGCGTCGAGCGCGGCTGCAAGGTCGAGGGCGAACTGCCGGGCCCGATGCGCGTGAAGCGCCGCGCGGCCGAACTGAACGGGCGCCTGCGGGCGCGTTCGGAGGAGTCGCTGCGCGATCCGCTGTCGATGCTCGACTGGGTCAACCTGTATGCGATGGCCGTCAACGAGGAGAACGCGGCGGGCGGCCGGGTCGTCACCGCGCCCACGAACGGCGCGGCCGGCGTGATCCCCGCGGTGCTGCACTACTACGTGAAGTTCGTGCCGGGCTCGAACGAAGCCGGCATCGTCGAATTCCTGCTGACGGCCGCCGCGATCGGGATCATCTACAAGGAAACGGCGTCGATATCCGGCGCGGAAGTCGGCTGCCAGGGCGAAGTGGGCGTCGCGTGCTCGATGGCCGCGGCCGCGCTCGCCGCGGTGATGGGCGGCACGCCCGACCAGGTCGAGAACGCGGCCGAGATCGGGATGGAGCACAACCTCGGCATGACCTGCGATCCGGTTGGCGGGCTCGTGCAGATTCCGTGCATCGAACGCAACGCGATGGGCGCGATCAAGGCGCTGAACGCATCGCGGATGGCGCTCAAGGGTAACGGCCAGCACTACGTATCGCTCGATTCGGTGATCAAGACGATGCGCGAGACGGGTGCCGACATGAAGACGAAATACAAGGAAACGTCGCGCGGCGGTCTTGCCGTGAACGTCATCGAATGCTAACGAAGGATCACTAACATGAGCCGCTACTCGATATTCAGCCTGTTCCGCAACGGCCTCTCGTATCACGAGAACTGGGAAAAGCAGTGGAAGAGCCCGGAACCGAAGAAGGAATACGACGTCGTGATCGTCGGCGGCGGCGGCCACGGCCTCGCGACCGCGTACTACCTCGCGAAGGAACACGGCATCACGAACGTCGCGATCCTCGAGAAGGGCTGGATCGGCGGCGGCAACACCGCGCGCAACACGACGATCGTGCGCTCGAACTACCTGTGGGACGAATCGGCCGCGCTGTACGAAAAGGCGATGAAGCTGTGGGAAGGGCTGTCGCAGGACCTCAACTACAACGTGATGTTCAGCCAGCGCGGCGTGATGAACCTCGCGCATACGCTGCAGGACGTGCGTGACACCGAACGTCGCGTGAACGCGAACCGCCTGAACGGCGTCGACGCCGAATTCCTGACGCCCGCGCAGATCAAGGAAATCGAGCCGACGATCAACCTCAACAGCCGCTATCCGGTGCTCGGCGCATCGATCCAGCGCCGTGCGGGCGTCGCGCGTCACGACGCGGTGGCCTGGGGCTTCGCCCGCGGCGCCGACCGCGCCGGCGTCGACATAATCCAGAACTGCCAAGTGACGGGCATTCGTCGCGAAGGCGGCGCGGTGGTCGGCGTCGATACGGTGAAGGGCTTCATCAAGGCGAAGAAGGTCGCGGTGGTCGCAGCCGGCAACACGACGACGCTCGCCGACATGGCCGGCGTGCGCCTGCCGATCGAGAGCCACCCGCTGCAGGCGCTGGTGTCCGAGCCGATCAAGCCGGTGGTCAACTCGGTGATCATGTCGAACGCGGTGCACGCGTACATCAGCCAGTCCGACAAGGGCGACCTCGTGATCGGCGCGGGTATCGACCAGTACACGGGCTTCGGCCAGCGCGGCAGCTTCCACATCATCGAAAGCACGCTGCAGGCGATCGTCGAGATGTTCCCGGTGTTCTCGCGCGTGCGGATGAACCGCCAGTGGGGCGGCATCGTCGACGTGTCGCCGGACGCGTGCCCGATCATCACCAAGACCGACGTGAAGGGCCTCTACTTCAACTGCGGCTGGGGTACCGGCGGCTTCAAGGCGACGCCGGGCTCAGGCTGGGTGTTCGCGCACACGATCGCCCGCGACGAACCGCATCCGCTGAACGCGCCGTTCGCGCTCGACCGCTTCTACACGGGCCACCTGATCGACGAGCACGGCGCCGCCGCCGTCGCGCACTGACCCCCGCACTGAACGAGGAGAAAGAAACATGTTGCTGATCGAATGTCCGTGGTGCGGGCCGCGCGCCGAATCCGAGTTCACGTGCGGCGGTGAAGCCGACATCGTGCGCCCGGTTGCGAACGAGAACATGACCGACCGCGAATGGGGCGAATACGTGTTCATGCGCGAGAACAAGCGCGGTATCCACCGCGAGCAGTGGCTGCACACGCAGGGCTGCCGCCGCTGGTTCAAGGTCACGCGCGACACGGTGACCTACGATATCAAGGGCTACGAAAAGTTCGGCGGCGCAGCCGCCGGCAACGCACACGAAGAGGGCACGAGCAAATGAGCCAGAAAGACCGCCTCGGCACCGGTGGCCGCATCAATCGCGCGATTCCGCTGACGTTCACGTTCAACGGCCGCACGTATCAGGGCTTCCAGGGCGACACGCTCGCGTCCGCGCTGCTCGCGAACGGCGTGCACTTCGTCGCGCGCAGCTTCAAGTACCACCGTCCGCGCGGGATCGTGACGGCGGACGTCGCGGAACCGAATGCCGTCGTGCAGCTCGAGACCGGCCCGTACACGGTGCCGAACGCGCGCGCGACCGAGATCGAGCTGTACCAGGGCCTCGTCGCGACGAGCGTGAACGCGGAGCCGTCGCTCGAGAACGACAAGTACGCGATCAACCAGAAGTTCTCGCGCTTCATGCCGGCCGGGTTCTACTACAAGACCTTCATGTGGCCGCGCAACATGTGGCCGAAGTACGAGGAGAAGATCCGCGAGGCCGCCGGCCTCGGCAAGGCGCCCGAGGTGCTCGACGCCGATCGCTACGACAAATGCTACGCGCACTGCGACGTGCTCGTGGTCGGCGGTGGCCCGTCGGGCCTCGCCGCCGCGCATGCGGCCGCGACGGCCGGCGCACGCGTGATTCTCGTCGACGACCAGCGCGAACTCGGCGGCAGCCTGCTGTCGTGCCGCGCGGAAATCGATGCGAAGCCGGCATTGCAGTGGGTCGAGAAGATCGAGGCCGAACTGCGCAAGCTGCCCGACGTGACGATCCTGTCGCGCAGCACCGCGTTCGGTTATCAGGACCACAACCTCGTGACGGTCACGCAGCGCCTGACCGATCACCAGCCGGTGTCGATGCGCAAGGGCACGCGCGAGCTGCTGTGGAAGGTCCGCGCGAAGCGCGTGATCCTCGCGACCGGCGCGCACGAGCGTCCGATCGTGTTCGGCAACAACGACCTGCCGGGTGTGATGCTCGCCGGCGCGGTGTCCACCTACGTGCATCGCTACGGCGTGCTGCCGGGCCGCAACGTGGTCGTGTTCACGAACAACGATCGTGCATACCAGACCGCGCTCGACCTGAAGGCATGCGGCGCGAAGGTGACGGTCGTCGATTCGCGTGCGTCGTCGAGCGGCGCGCTGCCCGCGGCCGCGAAGCGGCAGGGCGTGACGGTGATGAGCGGTGCGGTCGTGACGGCTGCTTCGGGTAAATGGCGCGTATCGTCGGTCGACGTCGCGTCCTACACGAACGGCCAGACCGGCGGCAAGCTGCAGTCGCTGCCGTGCGACCTCGTCGCGATGTCGGGCGGCTTCAGCCCGGTGCTGCACCTGTTCGCGCAGTCGGGCGGCAAGGCGTGCTGGAACGACGAGAAGGCCTGCTTCCTGCCGGGCAAGCCCGTGCAGGCGGAAGCGAGCATCGGTGCGGCCGCTGGCGAGTTCGGTCTCGCCCGTGCGCTGCGGCTCGCGGTCGACGCGGGCGCCGAAGCGGCGAAGGCAGCGGGCTTCACGGCCGCGCAGCGCCCCGTCGCGCCGCAGGTCGCGGAAACCGTCGAAGGCGCGCTGCAGCCGTTGTGGCTCGTCGGCAGCCGCGAGGCCGCCGCACGCGGGCCGAAGCAGTTCGTCGACTTCCAGAACGACGTGGCGGCCGCCGACATCCTGCTGGCCGCGCGCGAAGGCTTCGAGTCGGTCGAGCACGTGAAGCGCTACACCGCGATGGGCTTCGGCACCGACCAGGGCAAGCTCGGCAACATCAACGGGATGGCGATCCTCGCGCAGGCGCTCGGCAAGACGATTCCGGAAACGGGCACGACGACGTTCCGCCCGAACTACACGCCCGTGTCGTTCGGTACGTTCGCGGGCCGCGAGACGGGCGACTTCCTCGACCCGATCCGCAAGACGGCCGTGCATGAATGGCACGTCGAGCACGGCGCGATGTTCGAAGACGTCGGCAACTGGAAGCGGCCGTGGTATTTCCCGAAGAACGGCGAGGACCTGCATGCGGCCGTGAAGCGCGAATGCCTGGCGGTGCGCAACAGCGTCGGCATCCTCGACGCGTCGACGCTCGGCAAGATCGACATCCAGGGTCCGGACGCGGTGAAGCTGCTGAACTGGATGTACACGAACCCGTGGAACAAGCTCGAGATCGGCAAATGCCGCTACGGGCTGATGCTCGACGAAAACGGGATGGTGTTCGACGACGGCGTGACGGTGCGCCTCGCCGACCAGCATTTCATGATGACGACGACCACCGGCGGCGCGGCGCGCGTGCTCACGTGGCTCGAGCGCTGGCTGCAGACCGAATGGCCCGACATGAAGGTGCGGCTCGCGTCCGTCACCGATCACTGGGCGACGTTCGCGGTGGTCGGCCCGAAGAGCCGCAAGGTCGTGCAGAAGGTGTGCCAGGACATCGACTTCGGCAACGAGGCGTTCCCGTTCATGAGCTACCGGAACGGCACCGTCGCGGGCGCGAAGGCGCGCGTGATGCGGATCAGCTTCTCCGGCGAACTCGCCTATGAAGTGAACGTGCCGGCCAATGCGGGCCGCGCGGTGTGGGAAGCGCTGATGGCGGCAGGTGCCGAATTCGACATCACGCCGTACGGCACCGAGACGATGCACGTGCTGCGCGCGGAGAAGGGCTACATCATCGTCGGCCAGGATACCGACGGCTCGATCACGCCGTTCGACCTCGGGATGGGCGGGGTGGTCGCGAAGTCGAAGGACTTCCTCGGCAAGCGTTCGCTGTCGCGCTCCGATACGCAGAAGGAAGGCCGCAAGCAGTTCGTCGGCCTGCTGACCGAGGACGAACAGTTCGTGCTGCCGGAAGGCGCGCAGATCATCGCGAAGGACACGCAGGTGTCGGCGGTCGATCCGACGCCGATGATCGGCCACGTGACATCGAGTTATTACAGCCCGATCCTGAAGCGCTCGATCGCGCTGGCGGTGGTGAAGGGCGGCCTGAACAAGATGGGCGAGAGCGTCGTGATTCCGCTGGCCAACGGCAAGCGCATCACAGCGAAGATCTCGAGCCCGGTTTTCTACGATACCGAAGGGGTGCGCCAGCATGTGGAATGAAACCAGAAACCAGTCGCAAGTGGCGGGCGCGGGCGTGACGCTTGAATCGCCGTTCGTCGGCGCGGCCGATGTGCTGAAGCCGCACCAGGCGCGCGCGTCGAAGAAGTTCTTGCTGCGCGAGCGGGCGTTTCTTGATCTCGTGAACGTGCGCGGCGAGCTGAGCGACCCGGCATTCGTCAGCGCGTTCGAGCGCGTGGTCGGCTGCCGGCCGCCGTCGGCACCGAACACGGTGGCGCGCGGCGCCGAGTACGACGTGCTGTGGCTCGGTCCCGACGAGTGGCTCGTGCGTTCGAACGGACCCGTGCAGGCGGGCGTGCTCGAGGCACAACTCGCGGAGGCGGTGCAGGGTTCGTATGCGGCGGCCGTCGACGTCGGCAGCGGCTACACGGTGGTCGAGGTCAGCGGCGAACGCGTGCGCGATGTGATCGCGCGCGGCTGCCCGCTCGATCTGCATCCGCGCGTGCTCAAGCCGGGCCAGTGCGCGCAGTCGCACTACTTCAAGTCGCCGATCACGCTGATCCCGACCGGCGACGATACGTTCGAAATCGTCCTGCGTCGCAGCTTCGCCGACTATTTCGTGCGCATCATGCTCGACGCCGCGGCGCCGCTCGTATCATGAAGCCGTTCGACGAACCGTTCGTGGCGATCGACGCGCCGCGCCTGCGCGGGCGTGGCTGGAGCGTGTTCGTCGACGAACTGAAGGTGCCCGCGCGGATCGGCATCCACGCGCACGAGCACGAGGCGCCGCAGCCGATCGTGATCGATGCGCGGCTCGGGTATCGCTGCGAGCCGAGCGAGCAGGGCGAGTGGATCGACTACGACGGCTACTGCGCGCGCGTCGCGTCGTTCCTGTCGCACAAGCCGCATACGCGGCTGCTCGAAACGCTCGTCGCCGATCTCGCGGTGATGTCGTTCCGCGAATGGCCCGCGCTGGAGTCGCTGACGCTGTCGATGTACAAGCCGAAGATCCGGCCGGGGACGAAGCGCGTCGGCGTGTCGCTCGACTGGACGCGTGGGGATTACCTGCGGTGGACGGGGGCGGCGGGGCAGCTGTGACGGGCTGAGCAGTCCGTATCGTTTCAAGGCGGCGCGTCATGACGAAGTCACGACGCGCCGATTCCCGTCCATGCGATGACCGAAACGCGTTTGCTGCCTGCGAAAACGCAGCATTTCATCGAGTTTCTGCGTGCGCATTTCGCGCGCGAGTAATGGACGGTCGGTGTGTAACGTCGTGTGTCGTGCCGCTTCAGGATCGTACGTGCGGTGCGCAGTGCGCTTACTTCGCGTTGCGGCTCGCGGCGGGCGCCGCGGTCGACGGATCGCTGACCGGCACCATGCGCGCGTTCGTATCGTTCGCGCTCTTCGCGCTGTCTTCGGGTTCGAGCACGAAGCGGAACGTGTCGACCCGCTGCATCACCTTCGCCGCATACGCATTCGATCCGCCGTAGCTTTTCAGCCCGGCCTGCACGTTGCCGCCGGCCGCCCGCACATAGCCCGACAGGATCTTCGAGCCGGCTTCGACGTTCGCATTCGGTTCGGTCAGGTCTTTCACGTTGCGCAGCATGCCGCGGTGCGCGGAAGGCACCACCTGCATCAGCCCGGTCGCGCCATGCTGGCCGCGCGCCTTTTCCTGGAAGCGCGATTCGATCGAGATGATGGCGTAAACGAGTGCCGGAGGCAGCGAATATTTCGTCGCGGTCATGCTCACGATATCGGCGAGCTTCGCGGCACGCTCTTTCGCGACACCGAATTTCTTCGTCAGGTAGGACGTGATGCGGCGGTTTGCTTCGTTGGGCTGATCGTTCGCGAGCGGGGCCGAGGCGTCGGCCGGCGCGGATGCGGCCGCTTCGGGCGCGGAGGCAGGCGATGCGGGCGCCTGCTGCGCCGAGGCCTGGTGCGCGATGCCGAGCGAAAGCACGATCAGCCAAAGAAACCGTCGTCGCATGGTGGAGTGCGGGGAAATGAGAGGCGCATAGTATATCGGCCAATTGTCGGACGTGTGCGAGCGCGGGCTTGAATGAAAGCGTGATGTAGGCTTTTGTCGGCGCGTGCTCCGGACAGGCTTGATCGTTGCACCAACACGTATCGGAGTCCGGATGAAGCGCGGCCGGATTTTCTCTCGCGTCCCCCATTTCATGCACGGGATAGCGATCGCGGATGCGTGCTACGCACGCCGCGCGCTCGCCACCCGTGCAAGCGCGCCGATCGCATCGCTGACCAGCACCGCGAGCAGCCCGACGATCACGCCGCCCTGCAGCACGAACGCTGTGTTCGACGTCTGCAGGCCCGCGATGATCACGTCGCCGAGCCCGCGCGCGGCGACCGTCGACCCGATCGTCGCGGTGCCGAGATTGATCACGACCGCGAGCCGGATTCCGTTCACGATCACCGGAAACGCGAGCGGCAGCTCGACCGACACCAGCTGTTGCCAACCGCTCATCCCCATCCCGCGCGCGGCTTCGACGACATCGCGCGGCACGTCTTCGAGCCCCGCGATCGTGCTCTCGAAAATCGGCAGGAGCCCATACAGAACCAGCGC
Organism: Burkholderia sp. BCC1640; assembly: GCF_902833125.1. Taxonomy (NCBI): domain Bacteria; kingdom Pseudomonadati; phylum Pseudomonadota; class Betaproteobacteria; order Burkholderiales; family Burkholderiaceae; genus Burkholderia; species Burkholderia sp. BCC1640. The sequence continues at coordinate 46,192 of NZ_CADFEF010000010.1, forward strand.
GATCAGCACGGGTTTCAACCCGAAGCCGACGGCCGGCACCGCGAGCGCGAGCACCGCGACGGGCGGAAAGGTCTGGCCGATGTCGACGACGCTGCGCGCAACCGGCAGGAAATCCGCGCCGGCCGGCCGCGTCACCGCGATGCCGGCCGCGACCGCGACCACCGTTCCGATCAGGCTCGACAGCGCGACGGTGCCGAGATGCGCGAGCGTGAGGTCGAGCAGGCTCGCACGATCGTAGATGACGGGCGCGCCGTTGTCCGCGAACGGTGCGAACACGCCCTGCAGCCACGCGGGGCGCAACAGCAGCACGAGCAGCAGCGCGAACGCGGCCGCGCGCGCGACATGCGCGGGCAGCCGCTGCGGCAGGGGCGAACGCGCGAGCCGCGTCGTCATGCTGGTTTTCTCGCATGTGTGCGGATCGCGTCGAACGTGATGCGGCGCGGCGCATCGCGCCCATTGCCGTCATCGACCGGCAATGCGTCCGCTCCGCGCCACAGCAGCTCGGACACCGCGTCGCGCAGCGTGCGCGTCGCGGCGATCGGTTCGCCATCGGCGCGGCCGGGCTCGGCTACCGCGTCGATCGGCGTCAGCGCGAGCAGGCGCAGCGGCCGGTCGACGCCGGCGACGAGCTGCTCGACGACACCCGCGGCCGGCTTGCCGAGAATCTCGGCCGGCGGCGCGACCTGCAGCAGCCGTCCGCCGTCCATCACCGCGATCGTGTCGCCGAGTTTCAGCGCTTCCTCGATATCGTGCGTGACGATCACGACCGTGATGCCGAGGCGGCGCTGCAGCGCGTACAGATCGTCCTGCGCCTTGTTGCGGATGATCGGATCGAGCGCGCCGAACGGCTCGTCCATCAGCAGCATCGCGGGTTCGGCCGCGAGCGCGCGTGCGACGCCGACGCGCTGCTGCTGGCCGCCCGACAGTTCGTGCGGCAGCTTGTCCGCGAATTCGGCCGGTGCGAGATGAAACAGGTCGAGCAGTTCGCGCACGCGCGCGTCGATGCGCGCGGCCGGCCAGCCGAGCAGGCGCGGCACGGTCGCGATGTTGCGCGCGACGCTCCAGTGCGGAAACAGGCCGTGCCCCTGGATCACGTAGCCGATGCGCCGCCGCAACTGCTCGGGCGGCACGCTCGCGGTGTCGGCGCCGTCGATGCGGATCGTGCCGGCGGTGGGCGCGATCAGCCGGTTGATCATCCGCAGCAGCGTCGACTTGCCGCTGCCCGATGCACCGACGAGCGCGGTGATCGTGCCTTGCTTCATCGTCATCGATACGTCGTCGACGGCGACGACGTCGCCGAAGCGTTTGCCGATGCGTTCGATCTCGATCATGCGGTACGTCCCTTCGCGAGCGTGGTCGCGGCTTCGAACACGACGGCGGCCGCCAGCGCGAGCGCGATCGTCGGGATCGCGCCGAGCAGCACGAGATCGGCGGCCGATTGCCCGATCCCCTGGAAGATGAAGGTGCCGAAGCCGCCGCCGCCGATCAGCGCGGCGACCGCGGTCAGCCCGATGTTCTGCACGAGCACGATGCGCACGCCGCTCAGGATCACCGGCAAGGCGAGCACGAGGTCGACGCGCAGCAGCCGCTGCGCGCGCGTCATGCCCATCGCGCGAGCCGCTTCGGTCACATGCGGCGGCACCTGCTCGAGCCCGACCACGACGCTCGACGCGATCGGCAGCAGCGAGTACAGAAACAGCGCGAGCACGGCCGGCGCGACGCCGATCCCGCGGACGCCGAGCGCGGCCGCGAGCGGCACGTGCGCGGCGAGCAGGCCGAGGGGCGCCATCATCAGCCCGTACATCGCGATGCTCGGGATCGTCTGCACGATATTGAGCACCGGCATCACGACGGTGCGCACCGGTGCGACCCGCGCGCACGCGATGCCGAGCGGCAGGCCCGCGACGAGCGCGGCCGCGACCGATCCGCCCGCGAGCGACACGTGCCGGATTGCCTCGCGCCAGAAGTCGTCGCTGCGCACAGCGTATTCGCGCATCATGGACAGGCCGTCCCACCAGCCGCTCGCGAGCGGCAGCGATATCGCTGCGATCGCGACGACGAGTGCGACAAGGCGGCGCCACGGGCCGAATGCGAGCCGCGCGAGTGCGTCGGCCACCAGCACGGCCCACGCGAACAGCAGCAGCCAGGCGCCCGCCGCGGGCGACACGCGTGCGAGCACGTCGTCGGGTGCAACGACGTGCGTCGCCGCGGCGCCGACCGCGTAGGCCAGTGTCGCGAGCCACGTGCAGCCGGCCGCGAGCCGCCATGCAGGACGGCTCGCCGTCATCGCCCACAACGCGCCGACGACCCACAACGCGGCGAGCGCGGCCCCCTGCACGGCAGGCAGCGCGGCGAACGCCGACAGCCCCGTGCCGGCCGCGATGCGGTTCGGCCGAAGCACCATGAACGGCATGCCGAATACCGCCACGATCGTCAGGACACCGATCAGGATGCCGACCTTGTCGAGCGTGACGCGCCGCGCGGACGGCACCGCGCGACCCGTCACTTGACGAAGCCTTTCGACTTCAGATAGCTCTTTGCCACGCCGGCGGCCGGTTCGCCGTTGATCTGGATGCGCGCGTTCAGCGTCTGCAGCGTCTTCAGGTCGAGGCTTGCGAACACCGGCTTCAGGTATTCGGCGATTTGCGGATGCGCTTTGAGCACGACTTCGCGAATCACCGGCGTCGGCGCGTAGACGGGCTGCACGTGCTTGTCGTCGTCGAGCACGACGAGGCCGCTCGATGCGATCCCGCCGTCCGTGCCGTATACCATCGCCGCGTTTACGCCGTCGGTCTGGTTCGCGGCGGCCTTGATCGTCGCGGCCGTGTCGCCGCCCGACAGCACGACGAGCTGATCCGGTTTCAGCTTGAAGCTGTACGCCTTCTCGAACGACGGCAGCGCGGACGCGCTGTTCACGAATTCGGCCGACGCCGCGAGCTTCAGCTTGCCGCCGCCCGCGATCCACTTGCCGAAATCGGAGAAAGTCTTCAGGTGCTGCGCTTGCGCGACCGGCGCGAGCACGGCGACGCCCCACGTGTTGTTCGCGGGCGCCGGTTCGAGCCAGACGAGATGGTTCGCCGCATAGTCGAGCTTCTTCGCGGTGTCGTAGCCCTGGCTCGCGTTCTTCCACAGGGGATCGTCGGCCTTGTTGAAGAAGAACGCCGCATTGCCCGTGTATTCGGGGTAGATATCGATCTCGCCGCTCGTGAGCGCCTTGCGCACGATCGGGGTCGTGCCGAGCGCGATCTTTTCGGTGACGGGGATGCCATGGGCCTTCAGCACCTGTGCGATGACGTTGCCGAGCAGGTTGCCTTCGGTGTCGATTTTCGACGACACCACGACGGGCGTGTCGGCGTGCGCGCCGGGTGCCACGATAGCGGCGGCGAACGCGAGGCCCAGGATTCGGGCGGGCAGGGCGAGCTTCATCGGGGCCAATCTCCAGAACGGGGACGTTACGCCGAAAGTTACTTGACTGAGTCGGCTTTGGCAAACCATGTGCGGCGGCACGTCCACAGCGCGCGTGGGGGTAACCCGCACGCGTCACGCGCCGTTGTTACACTGGAACGCATTCCCGCCTGCGGACATTTGCTGACATGAAGCCTGAGCTGCTGGTCCTTATCGCGCTGCGCGACGACGCGCAGCGCCAGATCGCCGCGTCATACGACGTCCATCATGCACCGACCGCCGATGAACGCGCGCGCGCGATTGCCGAACACGGCAGCACGATCCGCGCGGTGTTGACCAACGGCAGCACGGGCCTCACTGCCGCCGAAATCGATCGTCTGCCGCAGCTCACGTTCGTCAGCGCGCTCGGCGCGGGTTACGAGCACATCGATGTCGCGCATGCGAAGGCGCGTGGCATCACCGTGGTGACGGGCGCGGGCACCAACGACGATTGCGTCGCCGATCACGCGTTTGCGCTGCTGCTGGCGGCGGTGCGCAACGTCGTGCAACTCGATGCGAACACCCGCGCCGGCGTATGGCGCGACGCGCTGCAGATGCCGCCGAACGTGTCGGGCAAGAAGCTCGGCATCGTCGGGCTCGGCAAGATCGGCGAGAAATGCGCGCGGCGCGCGGCCGGCTTTGACATCGAGATCGGTTATCACAACCGTTCCGCGAAGGAGGTTCCGCATCGCTATTTCGACCGTGTCGATGCGCTCGCGCAATGGGCCGATTTCCTGATCGTCGCGACGCCGGGCGGCGCGGGCACGCGTCATCTGATCGATCGCACGGTGCTCGACGCGCTCGGCCCCGGCGGCTTTCTCGTGAACGTGTCGCGCGGCAGCGTTGTCGATACCGCTGCTTTGGCGGATGCGCTGCGCGAACGGCGCATCGCAGGCGCCGGGCTCGACGTGTACGAAGGCGAGCCGGAGCCGCCGCGCGCGCTCACGGCGCTCGACAATATCGTGCTGACGCCGCACATGGGCGGCTGGTCGCCGGAGGCGCTCGATCGTTCGGTCCAGCAGTTTCTCGACAACGCCGCCCGGCATTTCGCGGGGGAGCCGGTGCTGACGCCGGTATGAGCGGGGCGGCGCCGGGTGTGAAAGGTGAAAGGGGTGAAAGGCGCACCGGCGCGAAGTTGAACCGGCCCCGCCAACAAGAGAAAAAATTGCGTCGCGGCCGCGAATTCAGTGCTGTGAAATGCGCGTCGCATGGCTGACGCGATCGCGTTGCCGATGAAGAACGGCGCCGTGCGACGGTGAAGCAAAGTCGCATGGCGCCTTCGGTACGTTCCGCTCGGCGTCACGCGCATGCGATCCGGAGCGATCGCATGCGCATGGCGGTCGGTCGTGCCGATCGACCGCGCCGGCTCAGGACGAAACCAGCGGCACCGTCACGGAGGTGCCGGCCGGATCGAGCGCGAGCCCCGTGCCCGGTGTTGGCCGCAGCGTCGCCTCGTTGTCGCTCGACAGCACGACGAGGCCGAGCTTGTGACCCGCTTCGAGCTTGTAGTCGCGCGGCATGAACGTCAGCTTCAGGTCATACGGCATCCCCGGCAGCACGGGCTGCGAGAACCAGTCCGACACGCGATTGCGCGGATCGGTCCATGCCCGCGTGACGATCGTTGCCGAGCCATCCGGTGCGCGGTCGACCAGCAATGCCGTCACGTTCGCGACGCCGGTGAAGGTCAGCCGCACGCGTGCGGTCGCGGTGCCCGACAGGCGCGTCGCGGCCGCGAATGGCGCCGTCTCGAAGCGGCTGCGATGCTCGCCGGTCGCGGCGTTCGCCAGCGTGAGCGCGGGGATCGACGCATCGTCGGTGAAGCGCGCGAGCGGACCGCCGCTCGGCAGCCGCAACAGCGTGCCGGTGCCCGTGCCGTCGCCGCCCGCGAAGTACGCGACCGGCGTGGCGTGCCGCGCGGCCCAGTCGGCTTCCTTCAGCAGCGTGCCGTCGGCCTGCTCGACCACCGCGCGCGAATCGCGTTCGACGCCGTTGTCGACGCCGATCAGGTAGCGCGTGAACCAGCGGTTCACTTCGGCGGTCCATGCATCGGCCATCGCCGGCACGCGGGTCGGGTCGGTGTGCTTCAGGCGGTGCAGCCACAGCTGCGTCGGCACGCCCTGACGCCGCATCGCCAGATACCATGACGTCGACTGGTCGACGCGCACGTTGTCGTCGGTCAGCCCCTGCGCGACGAGGGCCGGCGCGACCGCCTGTGCGGTCGGAATGTCGCGTGCGGCCCAGAACGCTGAATAGTCGCCCGTCTTGCGGTCTTCCTGCTGCAACGCCTCGTCGATCAGGTGCGTGCAGCGCTCCGGATGCGCGTTCGTCAGCAGCGCCTTGATGTAGACGTCGACGTCCTCGCCCTGATAGCCCTCCGGCGCGCGCACGAGCCCGCCCGAGCGGTAGTAGCCGTACATGTTCGACAGGCCGGCGATCGGCACGATCGCGTCGAGCCCGCGCGTGCGCAGGCTCGCGACCATCTTCGGCAGCGTGCCGTCGTACGACACGCCGTACATGCCGACGTGGCCCGTCGACCAGTTCGCGACGACCGGCTTGCCGCTCGCGTCCTTCGCGGCGGCATCGCGGCCGAGCCAGCGGATCACCGACGCCATCGCGACGGATTCGTCGCGCGTGAGGATCGTCGGGCAGCCGTCGGAACCGGCGGTGCCGAGCGAATCCGCATAGACGATCGTGAAGCCGCGCGGAATGAAGTAGCCCTCGATCCACGAACGGCCGGCCGCGGCCGCCTCGAGCTGCTGCAGCATGCGCGTCTGCGGCGCCGCGGCCATGATGCGCGCGGAGGCGCCGGTGGCTGCCGCCGCCGCAGTGGCGGCCGGATGCGGGGTGCCGTCGAGTTCGACGTCGACGTCGTGGTTCGGGCTGTCGGCGAGCCCTGCATAGTACGGGCTTGCGAGCACGATGACCGGCGTGCGTGCGCCGTTGGCGGTTTCCGACGGACGCACGATGCGCACGTGAATGCGGTCGCGCGTGCCGTCGCCGTCGGAGTCGACCGGCGTGTCGACCCACGCGTTTTCCTCGATCGTGCCGCCGGATAGCGACGGCTGTACCTGGCCGTTGGCGATCACCGGCTTGTAGCGCCCGCCGCTGGCGGGATTCGCGTACGGGACGCCGGACGGCGACACGCGCCCTTGCGCATTGTCACCTTGCTGATCCTGGTTTTGCCCTTGACCTTGCGCGAGCGCGGACACGCCCGCCACGCTGCCGCCGTCATCTCCGCCGCACGCGGCGAGCGTCGCGGCTGCAACGAGCGCGGGTAGCCATGCGCGGCGCGATCCTCTGAAATGAAATTGCATTGCCGACCTCGTTCTTTTGATTGTGTGGATACGACCGTTCCGCGATACGCCCCCTGCGGGCCGGGCCGATTACTGCATGCGACGACAAGAAAACCGCACCATCGGGACAACGCCGTGCGATATGTGCCAGCTGGAAAGCAGCGGCTTCGTACGGCACGTCATGCAGGACTGCAAAGTAAATGTGCGCATGCCGCGCGTCCTTCCAGGTGAGACGGAACGACATCATTCGATGAGACGGGGATGTTGCGAGCTGCGGTGCTGCGCTGCGGAAAAACACGATGCGACGCGCGTGCGGCGACGGAATGAAACGGATCGGCGGTTTCGGCCGCGCCGCGCATCGTGATGGCTTGCCGGTTCGCGTTTGCTTTCCGGAAGCTTGCGCAAAAGTTATCTCAGTGAAAACGGCGTGTCAAACTTTTTTAACCGTGAGTAAAAAATATTTGAAGCGCCGTCGATGCGGCGCGTGGGGTGTGCTGGCGGCACGTGTGTTCGGCGATGCGCCGGCCGCCGCTTCGCGCTCCATCGGCCGATGCAGAACGGGCGATGACGAATCGTCTTCGTCATCGCCCGCTCGCTGATGCTTTCAGCCTTCCTTCCATTCATGAACGCCGGTGAGGGTCACCCGTCGTCGGCCTTCGCCTGCAGATCCTTCAACCCTTGAATCACGACCAGCAGCGCGCGCCCGTGCTCGTCGGAGCCGTCCCAGGCGTCGACGATCGCGTCGCGCAGCAGGTCGTTGTACCGGCGGCGCGCCGGGCTGGTATCGACGCCGTAGAAACTGCATAGCTTGTTGAATGGCACGCTGCGTCGCAGCCGGTGCCCGTTCGAAAGCCGAAGGCGCGACACGGTCGGCTGGCTGACGCCGGAAAGCCGCGCAATTTCGCTGGACGAGCGCGTGTCCGCCATCAGACGGCGTAACAGGTCTTGTACAGGAAAATCGTGGTCCGGGGCTTCCATGCGATGCATTATACCTATACAGTTACGGTTGTTGAATGGGCTTGCTGTCACCAGCGAGGCTGTATCCCGAGAAAGTTGATGACACTGAAACACCTCCCTCCCACGTTCTGCTGGACGAAGATCGGTACCGAGTCCGGCGAGGAACTGCCGACCGTCGTGCTCCGCAAGGAATGGGAGCGCCGGCTCGGGGGCGGGCGTTTTCTGTGGGGGATCAACCAGCCGCTCGGCAGCAGCGCGCAAGTCGCCGCGCATCGCACGGGCTCGCTGCTCGCGCTGTTTTCGCCGGTCGCGTCGCGCACGCGGCCGGGCGAGCGTAGGCGCGAGGACGCGCTGCTGTGGAATGCATGGGTCGACGCCAGCGGCCAGGTGCGGCCGCTGCCGCCGCACACGTTCATCGCGAGCCGCTCGACGCTGCCGTCGGGCCGGCGGCGCGAACAGCACTACGCACTCGTCTGCGCATCGTCCACTGCACTGACGGTCGGCACGCAACTGCGCGTATTTCCCGATCACCTGCGCAGCGTGAGCACGGGCAAGCCGCTCGGCGTCGCGCAGGGCGCGGCCGTGGTCGACTGCATCGGGCGCGCGAAGGAACAAACCGGTAAGAGCTATCCGCTCGCGCTGTCGGTCGAACTCGAAGCGCCGTATTTCGTGCGGCTCGCGCAGCCGTGCGTGTTGAAGGCGCGCGATCTCGCCGAGGTGAACAAGGCGACGCGCGCCGGCGATTTCGATCGCTTCGTCGAGCTGGTCGCGCGCTTGCGCGGCCGTTCGCCGACGGATGCCGTGCGCGGCGTCACGCGCGACCTGTTCGACGTGCCGCCGATCGAAACGGCGGCCGCCTACGTCGCGCCCACGCATGGCGCGCGACTGCGCAGCCGGCCCACGGCCGAGCATCCGCACGAGCTCACCGGCGATCTGTTCGATCTGTCGCCCGGCGAAGCGGCCGCGTTCGGCGGTCTCGCGCATCCGCGCATCGGGCGCGCATGACGTACTCGCCGCGCATGTGCGGCGCGTGACGCGAAGCAGGATCGCTGAATGTGCGTGCAACGACACGCATGCATGTGGCCGCCATCCGGGCGTGCGCAAGAATTTGTTGCAATCTCGCCGTAGCGGATCGGCAAGCGTCGCGCGACAATCGCCACGAAGCGTGCCGCGCGGTCGCGCATGTGTCGACAGGCTGCTCGCCGTCGTTCACGCCGCCGACATGCGCACCACGTACGGTGGTGCGTCGGCTTGCTTCACGCTGCAATCCTGAGGGAGAAGTGTCGATGTCGACCCACATCTGTTCGCGGGAAGCCCAGGCGGCTCAACGCTTCGTCGAAGCGACGCGCAACGTCGACCAGGCGTTTCGCGCCGTGCGCGGCGAAAGCGACGACGACGTTTCGTCGGCCGAATATGCGCGTGCGATGTCGCGCCTCGATCGCGCGCTCGACGAACTGGCGCGTGCGCAGGAGTGCTTCGATCGCGTGGTGAGTGCCGACGCGGCGCACGGCAACTGAACTCGATTCGCGGCTTCCACTTTCACTTCTGCTTATGCCGAGTCGCGCCGACCGGATGCTACGCGTAGCCGCCGTGCTGGAACGACGTCGCGAAGAACTGCATCTGGTAGCGGATCGCGTGCGCCCAGTAGTCCCATGTATGTCCGCCCGGACGCTCCGCATAGTCGTGCGGCACGCCGAGCGCGACGAGTCGTTGATGCAGCGTGCGGTTCGAGCCGACGAACGAGTCGTCGCGGCCGCAGTCGATCGTCAGGTCCAGATGCGCGCGAACGAACGCGCGCGCGTTTTCGACGATCGCGTTGCGGTTCCAGAATGACGGATGGCGGCCGGGGTCGCCGAATACGTGGTCGATGCCCGGTTCGTCCTCGCAGCAGCGCGGATCAACCGCGCCGCTGATGCTGCCGACCGCGCCGAAGGTGTCGGCCCGGTCGAGCGCGATGCGCAGCGCGCCGAAGCCGCCCATGCTGAGCCCGGTGATGGCGCGCGCGCCCTTGGTCGCGATCGTTCTGAAGTGCATGTCGACATACGACACGACTTCGTCGCCGACGAAGGTTTCGTAACGGCTGCCTGAATCGAACGGGCTGTCGATGTACCAGCTTTCGTGCCCGCCGTCGGGCATCACGAGGATCACGCGGTAGCGATCGGCCAACGCGGCGATGTGCGTGTTCGCGGTCCAGTCGGTGTGGTCGCCGCCGGAGCCGTGCAACAGGTAGACGACCGGAAAGCGCTCGACGCCGCGTTCCGGGCCGTGGCGCAGGCGTGCGTAGTCGTCGGGCAGCACGACGGTCGCCTTCAGCGTCTGGTTCATCGCGGCACTCGGAATCGCGACGACCCGCGCCTGATAGGCGAGGGCCGGGCCCGCGGCAGCGAGCAGCAGCAGTAGCCAGAACGCGCGTACCAGATTCATGGAGCCTCGCATCGGGAAAACCCTGTTCAGCGACTCTAGCAATCGTCCCTTTCAGCCATATTTCGGCGAAACCTACGGATTGTCAGGTGGCGGGCGCGCAGCCGGGCGACCGTCCGCGTCAGGCGAGACGGCGCGCGAGCGTCTCCCGGAACGCGGCGGGCCGCTCGGCCGGTATCAGGTGCCCGCAGCCGGCGATCGTTTCGAAGCCGGCACAGCGCGCGAGCGCCCAGTCCGGCACGTGCCAGCCCGCACGCGAGCGTTCACCCGCGACGAGCCACACCGGATGGCGCTCGAATACGTCGGCGAGCGCCTGCAGATATTCGGGTTCGCCCGTCGTCGCGACGACCGAGCGTCCCATCGCGCGCAGCGTCGACGCCGGCTGATGTGCGAGCCAGCGGCGTGCATCGACGAGCTGGCGTGGCGACGGATCGTCGATCGAGCCGCGCAACCAACCGAACGGATCGCCGCGCAGGCCGTCGAGCATCGCGTCGGCTTGCGCGGCCGACATGCGACTGACCGACGCCGACCAGAACGCATCGTCGAGCGTGAAGTTGCCTTCGACGTTGACGATCCGGCGCACGCGCGCTGGATGCGCATGAGCGAACAGCATCGCGATCGCACCGCCGACGGAGTGACCGACGATATCGACCGGCTGCGCACCGAAGTGGGCGTCGATGGCCTGCCGCAGATGCTCGACCTGTGCGGCGAGCGTGATCGCGTCGAACGGCGCGTCGCGATGGATGCCGTAGCCGAGCAGGTCGGGGGCGAGATGCGGGCCGGGCCATTCGGGCACGTCGAACGTGCCGATGAAACCGTGGACGAAGACGACGGGCGGGGTGGGCGGGCTCATTGGGCGGTTGACGACGGAAGGGGCGGCAATTCGAGTTCGGCGAGCAGTTCGTCGAGTTCGAGCACGTGGGTGCGATCGTGGTCGAGCAGTTCGCGCACGAGCTCGTCGAGCGACATCCGGCGGATGCCGTCGCGCAGCCCGCAGCGCGCAAGTTCCGACGGCCGCAGCGCGGTGGCCGTCGCGCATAGCGCGGCGCGCCCGGTGCGGAACGCGGCAAGCGCGTCGTCGAGCGGCTGTGCAAGGTAGTCGCGCTGCGCGGCGAGTGCCGTCCCGTCGACGGAGGCGATCACCGGCAGTTCGTGCGCACGCACGACTTCGATGCGTTCGGCGAACACCGTGTCGAGGTCGCGCAGGTGGCATGCATGCTCGACGAGCGAGAAGCCTGTGCCGGCGGGGCGGCGCGTGATCAGCGCGGCGGGAACGTGCGCGGTATATGCGGCGACCCGGTCGGGCATCGCGGCCAGCGTGGCGACGACGTCGGCGAACGGCAACACCAGCGGAAACGCGCTGAATACCGCGCCGTAGCTGAACAACGCGCCGCCGATCCGGCCGCGCGCCTGCACGACGTCGTGCCCGTGGCGGCGCATCACGTCGGCGACCATCGCGCCGCAGAACTGTCGGGCGGTCGTATCAGCTTCAATTTCGGGGAATTTGTGCGCGATCTCGTGCTGGATCGCGCCGATCGCCGCGACGCCGACTCGCGACAGCGCCGCGAATTCGACATAGCGTCCGGGTTGCGTAATCAGCGCTTCGAGCTGCACGCCGAGGGGTGTCGCGCGAAAGCGGTCGAAACGAGAATGCATGATGACAAGGCCTCGCCGAGTAACGTATCAAAACGATACGTTACTCGGCGAGGCGCCGTCAATCCGTTTATGCAGAGGATTCGGCCAGGGCGCCTGTTTCGATTGCGCTGCTGCGCCCCGGCCGGGCTACCCTTACGCGCCGTGCTTGGCGTCCAACTCCGCGCGCAGCCGTGCTTCCTGTTCCTGCAGTTCCGGCGTGAATGCCTCGCCGAAGTCCTCGGGCGAGAAGACCTGGCGGATCTCGATGTCCGATTCGGTGGGCATCGGATTCGGGCAGCGCTTGACCCACTCGATGGCTTCTTCCATCGAACTCACCTGCCACAACCAGTAGCCGGCGATCAGTTCCTTGGTCTCGGCGAACGGGCCGTCGATGACGGTCCGGTCCTTGCCGGAGAAGTGCACGCGCTTGCCGCGCGAACTCGGGTGCAGCCCTTCGCCGGCCAGCATCACGCCGGCCTTCACGAGTGCCTCGTTGTACTGGCCCATCGCGGCCAGCAGTTCGGTATCGGGCATCGTGCCCGCTTCGGAAAAGGCCGTTGCCTTGACGATCACCATGACGCGCATTGTCGCTACTCCTTGAACGGGAAAGGGGGAATCCGCAATCGGCCGGCCGTGCGGACGGCAAAACGATCGGTTACGACACTACGACGCGTGACGATCGCGCGAATCGACATCGCCTGCAAAAAATTTGATCGCCGACGACGGGGAGGCGGCAGGCGTTCGCAGCATCACGTAACGGACGAGGCGCCCGGCGTGGACGATTCGCTCGCGCGTGCGACCGGATGTGAATGGCACCGGTAACGGCCGCGGCGCGGCGCGGCGAGTCGCGCAAGCCGGCCGATTCCGGTACGGGGCGATCGTGCGGCGGCGCGTCGGAGCCCTGGGGCAAAACTGGTATGCTGGTCAGCATCACGTTCATGTGGAGGGCGCCATGGCAACGAAGGAAGTCTCGAAGAAAAAGTACCTGAAGATTCTGAACAAACGCCTGCGTGCCGAGCCGGATGCGCCGGCCGGCGCGTCGTTCGTGTTCTTCCCGCTCGGCGCGAAGGCCAAGCATGCGACGGGCGTCATATCCGGCGAGCCGCGCAGCAAGCGCGAACTCGCGGTGATGGCCGCTATCCAGAGCAAGGCGGCCGCCGAATTCGTCGTGACCGGCGTCTGATCGGCGACGGGCGGCCGGCGTCCGGCGGCCGCACGCGGCAGCGCGTGCGTTACGCCGCGGCCGCCTCGCAATACGCGATCACACCGGCGATCACGCGCGCAATGTCGTGCGTGATCGCCGGGCCGTGCATCGGCAGGATGATGTCGAGATCGAGCGCCTGGATGCGGCGCAGCGCGCTCGCCAGGTGCGCGAGCGACGGCAGGTAGTCCGAGCGCGTGATCGCGTCGAGGATCGCCGGCAGCGGGTCGTCGGTCTCCTCCCTGCCGAAGCGCATCAGGATGTCCGACGACAGCAGTGCCTTGTACGCCGGCAGATACACGACGAGCGCATCCCACTGATGCACGTGCTTCGTGAAGACCGGCACGACGTCGATGCCCGACAGCGTCGTCGGCTCGCCGTCCTTCAACGGAATCGCGCGCACGCCGAACACGTCGGCGAGCCCCCATGTACACATCGGATGTCCGTACGCGACGAGCGCCGGGTTGGCCGCGAGGAAGTCGGGCAGCGCGCCCATTTCGTCGGCCTCGAAGTGCGGGACGATCACGTTGCTGACCATCGACGGCGCGATGCCGACGGTGTCGAGCGCCGCGCTCAGTTGCGTGAAGTTGGAGCGCGTGCCCGTTTCGACGCACAGCACGTCGCCGTGCGACGATCGTACGAAGAACTGGCTGAAGCTCAGGTTCAGCGTGTCGACGTAGGACGTGGCGCGAAACAGGCCGTCGCGGACGGCGTCGATTCGGGAGGCGCTCATCGGGGATCCTCGCGCAGGGAAGGGGGCGGGCGCCGCGCCGCCCGCGCACCGCGCGTTGCGGTGCGGCAGACGGCGGCAGTCGATCTTCCGATCCAGTCTAGCAGCGCCGCTCCGGATCCGCGAACCGGGGCAACCCCGTGGCGCGCCGCGTCAGTTCTTCAGCTTGTAGCCGGTGCGGAACATCCACGCGACGATCGCGAGCAGGATCGCGAGGAACAGCGAGGTGGCCGCGAGGCTGATCCCCACGTGCACGTCGGCCAGCCCGTAGAACGACCAGCGGAAGCCGCTGATCAGATAGACGATCGGGTTGAACAGCGTGACGATGCGCCATGCGGGCGGCAGCATGTCGACCGAATAGAAGCTGCCGCCGAGGAACGTGAGCGGCGTGATGATCAGGAGCGGCACGAGCTGCAGCTTCTCGAAGCTGTCGGCCCAGATGCCGATCACGAAGCCGAACAGGCTGAAGGTGATCGACGTCAGCACGAGGAACAGCACCATCCAGAACGGATGCAGGATGTGCAGCGGCACGAACAGGCCGGCCGTCGCGAGGATGATCAACCCGAGCAGCAACGACTTCGACGCGGCCGCACCCACGTACGCGATCACGATCTCCCAGTACGACACGGGCGCGGACAATATCTCGTAGATCGTGCCCGTGAAGCGCGGGAAGTAGATGCCGAACGACGCGTTCGAGATGCTCTGCGACAGCAGCGACAGCATCACGAGGCCCGGCACGATGAACGACCCGTAGCCGATCCCGTTCACGTCGCTGATGCGCGAGCCGATCGCCGAGCCGAACACGACGAAGTACAGCGACGTCGAGATCACCGGCGCGATGATGCTCTGCATCAGCGTGCGGCGCGTGCGGGCCATTTCGGCGCGGTAGATCGCGCGGATGCCGTGGAAATTCCAGTTCGCCATGTGCGTTAGGCCCCTTGTGTGCCGTTGCGGCGGTTGTCGATCAGGCTGACGAAAATGTCCTCGAGCGAGCTCTGCGTCGTATGCAGGTCGCGAAAGCCGATGCCGGCCGAGCCGAGCGCGTTGATCAGCTTCGCGATGCTCGCGTCGTCGCGCTGCGAGTCGTACGTGTAGACGAGCGCGGCGCCGTCGTCCGCGCGTTCGAGCCCGAACGCAGCGAGTTCGCCCGGCACGGTCGCGAGCGGATGCTCGAGCTGCACCGTCAGCTGCTTCTTGCCGAGCTTGCGCATCAGCTCGCGCTTCTCTTCGACGAGCACGAGCTCGCCGCCGAGGATGATGCCGATCCGGTCGGCCATTTCCTCGGCTTCCTCGATGTAGTGCGTGGTCAGCAGGATCGTCACGCCGCTTTCGCGCAGCGAGTCGACCAGCTTCCACATGTCGCGGCGCAGCTCGACATCGACGCCGGCCGTCGGTTCGTCGAGGAACAGGATGCGCGGCTCGTGCGACAGCGCCTTCGCGATCATCACGCGGCGCTTCATGCCGCCCGAGAGCGTCATCAGCTTGTTGTCGCGCTTTTCCCACAGCGACAGCGCCTTCAGCGTCTTCTCGATGTGCGCCGGATCGGGCGCCTTGCCGAACAGGCCGCGGCTGAACGATACGGTTGCCCAGACGGTTTCGAACGCGTCGGTCGTCAGCTCCTGCGGCACGAGGCCGATCATTTCGCGGGCGGCGCGGTATTGATCGCGGATGTCGTGCCCGCCGACCGTCACGCGGCCTTCGGTCGGCGTGACGATGCCGCAGATCGAGCCGATCAGCGTGGTCTTGCCCGCGCCGTTCGGCCCGAGCAGCGCGAAGATCTCGCCGGGGCGGATGTCGAGGGTCACGTGCTTTAGCGCCTGGAAGCCGGACGCGTAAGTCTTGGAGAGGTCGGAGACGGAAAGGATCGGTTGCATGCTCACGGATGGCACGGCCGGTCGGTTCGACGCTGTGCGCCGCGCGTGCCCGGCGCCACCGCTGCGAAGCGGCCGGTGTCGAGCGCGGCATGGCGAACGGGCGTCATGTCGAACGGCGTTGTGGTGCGGGATCGCAGGACCGCCATATTAGCAATCGGAAGATGGAAATGCATTTCGACGCAAAGGACGTGCGATGCGGGTGCCGGATTTGCGGCAAATTTGTGTGAGTCATTCAATAAAGCGATGCTTTATTTGAATCGGGCGAACAATGCGTGCGGTTTTCGGGCAATCGGACAATGATCGCGCTTGCGCGCGACAGCGTGGCGCGCCGCAGGCCGACTGTGCCGCCCGAACGCCGTCGCGCCGTACCGGGACGGCGTGCGCCGCGCTCGCGATAATGCGTACCTTTCACGTCCCGGAGCGAAACGCATGTCTTTGATCGATTTCAAGTCTGTCGCGGCCGCGCAGGCCGTTGCATGGAAATCCACGATCGTCGGCGAAGTCGGGCCCGCCCGGATCAAGGTGCTGCGCATGGACGCGCAGCCGTACGAAGCGGAAGTGCACGACTACAACGAAGGGCTGCTGGTGCTCGATGGCAGGCTGATGCTCGAGGTCGACGCGAAGACGGTCGTCGTCGAGGCCGGGCAGATGTACCTCGCGGTCGCCGGCTTGCGCCACGCGGTGCTGCCGGGCAGTCACGGCACGCTCGCGATCATCGACGTGTGAGTTTGCGTCACGGCATGCGTGCGGTCGCCGGAGGCCCGCACGCCGGGCCTTGCACGAGGTCGACCGCCGACATTCAAACGCGCGTTATACAGTCTCGGTATTTGTCTGAGCAAATAAATTGAAGGCTGTTTGAAAAATTGTCAAACACCATGCTCGCACTAGGATCGCGCGGTTCGGCGCGTTTGGAACTCTGCATCCATTTACTTGTGCGTAGCGTCCGCTCATAGTCTCGACAAACGACGCATCACGATAACGAATCAAGCGTACGTACGGAGACCAATACATGAGACGCCTATCCGAGGGCCTTGTCGCATCGCCGTTTTCCTGCTTTTCGCCGGATGCGGGCACGACGCGCATCGCGTGCTGCCTGCGTCATCGCATCGCGTTGTCGCTGTAGCGACGCACCACATTCCATTTCGATTTCCCCGATGGCGCCGTGCCGCATGACGGCGGCGCCGGATAGCGCTTGCCTGCCGCGTCGGTCCTGATCGCATTCGCGTGACCGGCGACGCGGCGCGCATTGCGCGCATCGTCATGCGCCGCGCGTCGTCGCGACGGCGCGATACCAACCGGCGGGCCACGCAGCCCGTTCGGGCGAGACCTGTCTTACCTCACAAGGAGGGGTTGATGCTTTGCATTCCTGATTGGCGGAAGGCGATCCTGTCGTGCGCCGTGCTGGCGCTGCCGTTCGTTGCCGGTTGCGGCGGCGGCGACGATCCGGGCCCGATCAACGTGCCGCAGTGCTCGGGCAGCGCATGCGGGCCGAGCGGCGCGGAAACGACGCCGCCCGTCGTGACGAAGCTGTGCCCGGATTCGCTCGACTACACGACGACCTACACGGGCGGCGCCGGCAGCGGCGAATACGTGAAGGTGAAGTTCGACACGACGAAGCTCACCTACCAGATGCAGTTCATCGAATCGTCGGTGCCGACGTCGGCGGGGCAGGTCAACAACACGCGTGCGGGCCTGACGATCAGCGGTGCATTCCACCATCCGACCAATCTGCCGACCGCCGAGCAGAACCGCTGCGCGTTCGTGCTCGACAGCGGCGCGACGAGCGACGGCGCGTATGCGGTGACGATAAATCGCGCGGATCCGCCGATGCTGTTCGTCGGCAACGGGGTGGTCGGCGGCGGGATTCCGGGTGCGACGATCGCGTTCGCCGGTCTCGAGCCGTTCCCCGGCGTCGTGCTCGGCACCGTGCCGTCGCGCACCTTCGATTTCTATCCGTTCATCGGCTTCACCGACACCGAAACCGACTTCTCGAAGGTCGCAGGGAATTACAACGAACTCGGCATCCACCTGTCGCCGGTCGGCGGCAGCGCGCAGAGCAGCACGGGGGCGGTCGGCTGGCAACCCGATGTCGTCAACTGGAACCAGACGTTCAACGCCGACGGCTCGTGCACCATCACGGCAGGCAGCGACTACTCGTGCCAGACCACCGGAACGCCGTGGGCGTTGCGCAAGAACGCGGACGGTTCGTCCGACAACGTGTTCGTGAGCCATCCGCTGGCGAACGCGGGCGGCAGCCTCATCTATCCGTTCGCGGGGCAGGGCTCGGCGATCGTCATCGTCGCGCCGAGTCAGGCGAAGGGCATCATGATCGTCGGCAAGCTGAACGGCGTGCTGGTGCCGGTCGTGATTCGCGTGGGCTACACGCATATCGACGCGAGCAACCTGCTGGCGTCGGTCGCCGATGCCGAGGTCGGGATCTCGATGCTGTCGCGGACCACGGCCGTCGCGGCCAATTCGTTGAAGGGCGGTTTCATCGGCGCAACGAGCGCGTCCGCGTGCGGCGTCGTGGCGCCCAGCACAGCGACGTTCGCGATCGCGACGGCGGGGCCGAGCTTCAACAACAACATCCCGCATCCGGATCTGCCCGGCACGTTCGACGGCACCTTCTTCCTGGCACAGGCCGGCAGTTGCAATGACGGTACCGCCGTATCGACGATGGCCGCGAACTATACGTCGACGCTGTTCCAGGGCGCCACCGCGGCGTTCATCGACCCGCAGACGTCGTCGGTCACGTCGCAGTTCGCGCTCGACTACACGCAGGCCACGCCCGGCAAGATCAAGGTCACGGCCTCGCAGGACTTCAACGCGAAGGGGGCGAACGGCAACGTGGCGATCTTCAGCAAGGGCGACACCGGCTGGCTCGTGACGGCCGGGAACATCTACGCGATGGTCGTCAACAACAACAAGGTCAACCCGTTCTTCACGGTCGGCGCGTTCGTCCAGTAACGGCGGCACACCTAACACGGAACACCGGCGGCGCACGCGTCGCCGCCGGCGAATCGAAATTCAAAAGGATTCCTATGAATGTGAAGCATTGGATGGCCGCGGCGTCGCTCGCGCCCGTGCTGGTCGCGTGCGGTGGCGACGGCGACCCGCCGCCCGCACCGGTGGTCCGGCTGTGCCCGCAGACGATCGACTACAACACGGTGTTCATCGGCGGATCCGGCTCGGGCGAGCTCGTGAAGGTGCAGCTCGACACGACGAAGATGACGTACCGGATGACCTACCTCGCATCGCCGGTGCCGACGACCACCGGCACGGTGCAGCCGACGCGCGACACGGCGCCGGCCAACGTCGTCGACGGCACGCTGGCCGACGAAACCGGCTTGCCGACCATAAAGCTGAACCAGTGCACGTTCCGGATGCAGAACGCGAGCCTCGACCCGAGCCGGCCGGCGCGCCTGTTCCTCGGTGACGGCGTGCTGGGTGGCGCGATTCCGGGCGCGACGATCCAGTTCGACGGCGTGATCGGCGTGGGCAAGATTCCGAAGACGACGTTTCCGTACTATCCGTTCATCAGCTTTTCGTCGCTCGAAACCGATCTGACGAAGATCGCCGGCACGTACAACCAGCTCGGCTACCACCAGGTGCCGTCGCAGAACTTCCAGCCGGTGGCGCTCGACCAGCAGGTGACGATCAACGCGGACGGCAGCTACGTCGAGACCGACAACTTCGGCAAGAAGAACGGCGGGCAGCCGCTCGTATCGAGTGCGACCGTGAACCAGCCGTTCACGCTGCGCCCCGATGCGCCGGCGTTCCAGTCGCTGAACTACCAGCCGCAGATCCCGCCCACCCTCGCCGCGCTCGATCCGGCGAAGGCCGGCAAGGGCATGCTGATCGTCGGCAAGCTGCGTAACCAGCTCGTGCCGGTCTTCATCCGCACAGGTGCCGCGAACGCGGACCTCACGCAGGGCCCGCCGAGCGCGGACGACGAATCGGGCATCTCGTTCCTGAGCCCGCAGACGGCCATCGCCCAAGGCTCGCAGAACGGCGAGTACACGGGTGTCGACAGCGCGTTCAACTACCGCGCGACCGCGCTCGTCGGTGCGCAGGCGACGCTGCTCGATCCGTTCAACGCGTCTCAGGCCGCGCTCACGCGCGCGCTGAACCTCGATTACACGCAGAAGGTGCCGGGCGTCGTGACGACCGTGCACGCGGACGCGGCGTCGGGGCCGGCGACCGGCAAATTCGTGTTCACGGGCGGCGTGTTCGGGTTCCTCGACATGGCCGATACGAGCAATCCGTACTTCACGGTCGGCGCGTTCGTGCAGTGATCACACGCGGATGGAGACACGGCGGCGTCGCGCATGGCTGCGCGGCGCTCCGAAAGAACGAGGGGGAGACTTCATGAAGAAGCTGATTGTCGCGGGTGTCGTCGCAGGCGTGTCGACGCTCGCATCGGCCCAGCAGGCGGGCGACAACGTCGCGACGCTGGGCTGGCTGCACATCATGCCGCAGGATTCGACCAACGGGCTGACGACGAATCTCGCGAGCATGCCGATCAACGGGCCGCTGCGGCTGCCCGGGTCGTTCACGTCGCCGGGCACCAGCCTGACGGTCAACAACGCCGATACGGTCGGCCTCACGCTCACGCACTTCTTCACCGACCATATCGCGGTGACGTCGGTGCTCGGCGTGCCGCCCGAGTTCACGCTGACCGGGCACGGTGTGATCCGGCCACCGGGCCCGGCCGGTTCGCTCGGCAGCGTCAACATGGACAATCCGTCGAATCAGCCGGCCGTGAGGAATGCGCGGCAATGGAGCCCGACGATCATTCTGCAGTACTACTTCAATGCACCGACCGCGAAGTTCCGCCCGTTCGTCGGGATCGGCGTGGCCTACAGCTGGTTCAGCAACATCGAACTGAACGGCAACTTCGCGCGGGACATCAACGAGAACCTCGGCAGCGTGCTCGCGGCCGGCGCCGGCAAGCCGGGGCCGACGTCGGTGGAGGGCAAGGCATCGTCGTCGTTCACGCCGGTCTACAACGTCGGCGCGAGCTATGCGATCGACAAGCATTGGGGGCTGACGGCGACGCTGACCTACATGCCGCTGAAGACTTACTCGTCGCTCGTGATCAAGGCTGCCGACGGTTCGACGCTCGCGACCACGCGCACGCGGCTGAAGGCCGATCCGCTGATCACCTTCGTCGGGATTTCCTACAAGTTCTGAGCCGTCCGGCGTGCATTGCGCACGCCGGCGACTTCCTGCGACCGAGCGGCCGGACCGATCCGGCCGGGGCGTCGCGTTCCTGGCGGCATGCCGCCATTTGTGAAGAGAGAGGGGGCAGTTCAAATGAGCATTCGCAAAATCGTATCGCTTGTTGCTGCAGTGGCATTCACCGCGGTTTCGGCCGCGCCTGCTTTCGCCGTGACCGTCTCGCGTGCCGACGGGCAGGCCATGAACCCGAACGGGGAGCCGTTCTCCGCGACGGGCCTCACGGTCCTGGCCAAGGGCTCGATCAACGCGACCTGCAACGCGACGTTCAACGGCACGATCTCCTCGACGGGCATCGTCAACATCACGTCGACGACGTTTACGGGCGCCGCGACGTGCGGCCTGATCAGCGGCAGCGCGACCAGCGCATCGCCGTGGACGGGCCAGGCCGACAGCACGACGCAACTGTCGATCAACAACGCGAAGGTGACCGTTTCGCTGCTCGGCGCCTGCGGGCCGAGCAAGGTCGTGACGACGTGGAGCGATCCGAACTCGTCGCTGACGTTCAACAACGCGGTGTTGACGCCGGACTGCACGGTCAGCGGCACGGTCGCCACGTCGCCGAAGTTCCACGTGCAGTAAGCGTCGCGCGATCGGAACCGGGCGCCCGCCAGGGATGAGGGCCGTGCAACGATGCGCGGCGGGTGTTCCGGTTTCGCGATGCATTCGCGTCGTCGCGCGTATCGGCGTGACGACCGGCCGGCCGCCTGCTTCGCGATCCGATGCGGGCGGCCATGCAGCGGCTGGTGCGATGCACCGTGCCGCCTGCTTCGAACGACATAAAACAATCATTCCGGACCACCCATGCTCACCGACCCAGCGAAGTATGGCGATGCCCGCGCTGCGACGCCCGACCGGCTGCGCACGGCCGCGTGGCTGCAGTACCTGATCGAACACCTGAACGAAGCGGCGTGCGTGGCGACGGACGACGTCGGCGCGACGGCCGCCACGCCGACGCACGCGGCACGCGTGCGTGCCGGCGCGAACCTGTCGCATGAAGCGATCGCCGTCCTGCACGAACTCGCGCCGTGGGTTGCAACGGACGGCGGCGGTTGCGCGTGCGATACGACCGATGCGTGCATGCACGTTCCCGACGCGCGGCAGCTCGCGCACGCGGAACGGTGCTGCCCCGGATCGCGCGCGGTATTCGATGCGGCGCATGGTTTCATCGATGCGTGGGCCTTCGACGATCCGAACGACGGCTGGGCCGCGCTCGAGCGGATTGCCGGCGGCGTCGGACCCGGCAGCGACGAAGTCGGCGGGCACGAAATGCGTGAGCGACTCGCGAACGGCGAGGCGCCGCCTGCGAAGAACCTGAGAGAACGACATGCGGCCGTCGCCGCGGCCTGTGTGGCGCCGTCGGCCGGGCCAGGGGCCGTCATCGACGCGATCGTGCTGCGCGTTTGCGGGCCGCGCGACGACGCAGCGCGCATCGACGAGATGGCCGCACTCGCGATGTACTGCGCGGAGCTTGCCGCCGGCAAGGGGATGTCCTTCACCGCGTACGGCGGTCGGCACAATCTGGTTGCGCGCGCGATTCGTGAACGACGCTCCGATCTCGCGTCGGTCGATGGACTGCTCGCGGCGGTGTCCGTGTGCCGGCTCGACCGGCTCGTCGGCGCAGGCAGTTTCTGGGCGTATTACCTGCTGGCAGGCATCGTGATCGCGACGCCGGGCATGGTGCGCGAGTTCGCGCGCCGCTTTCATGGCGACGCGTGGCAGGCGTGGCTCGATGAAGTGCTCGCGTGGCCGGCGGTCGGCCGCTTCGGGATGAAGGAGGATGTCGCGTTCGAGCGTCTGGGCGGCGCGATGAGCCTGACGTCGCGATCGAATCCGATCGTGCGCGCGAAACGCGTGCGGCCGAGGGGGGCTGCGATCACGCGCTTCAGCACGGGGGGCGAGAGCAGCCAATGAAATGAAAAACGGCCCGCGGCGAGAACGCCGCGAGCCGTGCACGTTGCTGTCGCGCCCCGGGGAGGGCGCTTGCGCGGTTACGCCGTCTCCGGCTGCCGCACCGCCTTCGCGATATTGCGCGCCATCGCGCCGTTCGCGACGAAGTAAGGCACATCCACCCGCGCCAGCGGCGTGCGACCGCGAATCTTGTCGGCGATCTTCTCCGCGATCATGATCGTCGGCGCGTTCAGGTTGCCGGTCGTGATGATCGGCATGATCGATGCATCGACCACACGCAGCCCTTCGAGCCCGTGCACGCGACCTTCCTCGTCGACCACGGCCATGTCGTCGTAACCCATCTTGCACGAGCACGACGGATGGAACGCGGTTTCCGCGCGGGCCCGCACGAACGCGTCGAGTTCCTTGTCGGTCTTGCAGTCGGCACCCGGGTTCAGCTCGCGGCCGCGATAGCGGTCGAGCGCGGGCTGCCGCATGATCTCGCGCGTTGCACGGATCGCATCGCGGAACTCACGCCAGTCGAGCGATTCGGCCATGTAGTTGAACAGGATGCTCGGGTGATCGTTCGGATCGCGCGAGCGCAGTTTCACGCGGCCGCGGCTCGGCGAACGCATCGAGCCGACGTGCGCCTGGAAGCCGTGCATTTCGATCGCGTTCGAGCCGTTGTAGTTGATTGCGACGGGCAGGAAGTGATACTGGATGTTCGGCCACAGATCGTCGTCGCGCGTGCGGATGAAGCCGCCCGCCTCAAAGTGGTTGGTCGCGCCGAGGCCGGTGCCGTTCAGCATCCATTCGAGGCCGATCTTCGGCTGGTTCCACCACTTGAGCGCCGGATACAGCGACACCGGCTCCTTGCACTCGTACTGGATGTACATCTCCAGGTGATCCTGCAGGTTCTGGCCGACGCCGGGCAGATCGAGCACGACGGGGATGTCGAGTTCCTTCAGCCACGCGCCGGGGCCGACGCCCGAGCGCTGCAGCAACTGCGGCGACGCGATCGCGCCGCTGCACACGAGCACTTCGCGGCGCGCATGCGCGGTCGCGCGCTCGCTGCCGCGCAGGTACGTGACGCCCGATGCGCGCTTGCCGTCGAACAGGATGCGGTCGGCGAGCGCATGCGTGACGATCTCGAGGTTCGGCCGCACCTTCGCCTGGTCGAGGTAGCCGCGCGCGGTGCTCGCGCGGCGGCCCTTCGGCGTGACGGTGCGGTCCATCGGGCCGAAGCCTTCCTGCTGATAGCCGTTCAGGTCATCGGTGCGCGGATAGCCGGCCTGCACGCCCGCATCGACCATCGCCTCGAACAGCGGGTTCACGCCCGGCTTGCTGGTCGTGACCGACACGGGGCCGTCGCCGCCGTGATAGTCGTTCGGGCCGACGTCGCGCGTCTCGGCCTTCTTGAAGTACGGCAGGCAGTCGAGATACGTCCAGTTCTCGAGCCCCTTGTGCGTCGACCAGTTGTCGTAGTCGAGCGCGTTGCCGCGGATGTAGCACATCCCGTTGATCAGCGACGAGCCGCCGAGCCCCTTGCCGCGGCCGCATTCCATCCGGCGGTTGTCCATGTGCGGCTCGGGGTCGGTCTCGTAGGCCCAGTTGTAGCGACGGCCCTGCAGCGGATAGGCGAGTGCCGCCGGCATCTGCGTACGGAAGTCGAAGCGGTAGTCGGGGCCGCCCGCTTCGAGCAGCAGCACCGTGACGTTCGGATCTTCCGTCAGTCGCGTCGCGAGCACGTTGCCCGCGGAACCGGCGCCGCAGATGATGTAGTCGTATTCGCGTGTCGTCATGACGGTGTATCTCCTGTCGTTCTCAAAACACCGGGTTGTAGCGGCCGAGCTCGACCTGTACCGATTTGATTCGAGTGTAGTGTTCGAGCGTCGTGATGCCGTTCTCGCGTCCGACACCGGATTGCTTGTATCCGCCAACCGGCATCTCGGCCGGCGATTCGCCCCACGTGTTGATCCAGCAGATGCCGGCTTCGAGGCGGTGGATCGTGCGATGCGCGCGCGACAGGTTTTCGGTCACGACGCCGGCCGCGAGGCCGTAGTGCGTGTCGTTCGCGCGGGCAATCACTTCGTCCTCAGATTCAAAATCGAGGATGCTCATCACCGGCCCGAAAATTTCTTCGCGGACGATCTTCATATCGTCGCGGCAGTCGCCGAACACGGTCGGCGCGACGTACTGGCCGTTGCCGAAGTGGCCGTCGGTCAGGCGCGTGCCGCCCGCGAGCAGCTTCGCGCCCTCGGCCTTGCCGCTCTCGATGAAGCCGAGCACCTTGTCGAGCTGCGCGGCCGACACGAGCGGGCCGAAGTTGGTGTCGGCATCGGTCGGCTTGCCGACGCGAATGCGCTTCACGCGTTCGAGCACCTTCTGCGTGAATGCGTCCTTGACCGATCTGTGCACGAACACGCGCGTGCCGTTGGTGCAGACCTGGCCCGAGCTGAAGAAGTTGGCGGTGACCGCGATGTCGGCGGCGCGATCGAGATCGGCGTCCTCGAACACGATCAGCGGCGACTTGCCGCCGAGCTCCATCGTCACTTCCTTCAGCGACGATGCGCCTGCGAGCGACATCACCTTCTTGCCGGTCTCGACGCCGCCGGTGAACGACACCTTCGCGATGTCCGGATGGCCCGTCAGCAGCGCGCCGACCGAACCGTCGCCCTGCACGACGTTGAACACGCCGGCCGGCACGCCGGCTTCCGTATAGATTTCGGCGAGCTTCAGCGCGGTGAGCGGCGTGACTTCGCTCGGCTTGAACACCATCGCATTGCCGGCCGCGAGCGCGGGCGCCGTCTTCCAGCATGCGATCTGGATCGGGTAGTTCCATGCACCGATACCCGCGCACACGCCGAGCGGCTCGCGGCGCGTATAGACGAACGACTCGGCGCGCAGCGGCACCTGCAGCCCCTCGATCGCGGTCGCGAGGCCCGCGTAGTACTCGATCACGTCCGCGCCGGTGACGATGTCGACCGCGAGCGTCTCGCCGATCGGCTTGCCGGTGTCGCGCGTCTCGATCGCCGCGAGTTCGTCGTTGCGTTCGCGCAGCAGGTCGACCGCGCGGCGCAAGATACGCGAGCGCTGCATCGCGGTCATCGCGGCCCATTCACGCTGGCCTTCCTGCGCCGATGCGACCGCGCGGTCGACGTCGGCCGCGCTCGCCTGCTGCACCTGCGCGAGCAGTTCGCCCGTGGCGGGATCGAAGGTATCGAAAGTCTTGCCGCTGGTGGCGTCGACGTAACCGCCGCCGATGTAGAGGCGCTGCAAACCGTATACGGACATGAGAATCTCCTTGAGGGCGACTGCGTGACGCGTCAGTCCGACGCGAGCAGCAGGTCGATGTAATTGTGGGCGAGCTTCAGTGCAGCCCGTGTGTCGATCGGGCCGCCGGCGAGCGCGCCGCGCAGCCACAGGCCGTCGATCAGTGCGGCGAGGCCGCTGGCGGCTTCCCGCGCCTTCGCGCGCGGCAACGCCTTCGCGAATTCCGCGCACAGATTCGAATGGAGGCGCCGCGTGTTGACGTGCTGCAGGCGCTTGAGCATCGCGTCGTGCATGCTCTGCGACCAGAACGCGAGCCAGGTCTTCATCACGGGCGCGCTGACCTGCGTGTCGTCGAAGTTCGCGGCGACGATCGCGCGCAGCCGGGAACGCGGGTCCTTGCGTGCCGCGACGCGGCGGCGCGTGGTGGCCACCCACAGATCGCGCAGGACGTGCCGCATCGTGGCTTCGAGCAGGCCGTCCTTGTCGCCGAAGTAATGGCTGACGATACCCGTCGAGATGTTCGCGCGCTGCGCGACCGATGCGAGTGTCGTGCCGGGCAGGCCGGCCTCGTCGATCGAGCGCAGCGTCGCGTCGATCAACTGTGCGCGACGAATCTCCCGCATTCCGACTTTCGGCATCGCGACTCCCTTCGCCCGGACGGGCCGTTCCTGGAAGTCGAGAGCTTAGCGGTTTTTTATTGAACGTTCAATCAACAAAAAATCGGGGTCCGACGGGAAATCGGGAGGTCGATTAGGGGGGGCAGATGCTGCCGCTGCGATTGTGCAGGTGCGGAAAAACGAATTGAAAGGAGGTTAAATAAATTGAAGTTTGTTTAAAACGATTTCCGAAAAGATGGCTCAATGGTTTGGAAAGTTTCCCGATTCGATTTATTACACGTCGAAAGAATGTCGAGCTATGTGAGATTTTCGGAAATCCGAAAATTCTGATCTCGCGTACCGGCATAGGGAATTTCATGGAATTCGTTTCAATCGATCGATTGAAACTTCATATCACATTGAATTTAAAGGAAATATGGTGGGTTTTAGATCGTTTATCGGCTTGATCGCAAACGATTGCCATCAACCCGTGATCGAGTCCGTCTACCATAAAAAATGCCAAAAATATTTGAATCGAGCCTATTTCCAGATGGAGTAGAGGGGATCGTTGGAATGACTTGAGTAAGTAATATTGCCCGTATTAGTATGGCGCCGAACCAAAAGGAATGAATCGGCGCCGCGGGTTTTTCCCGCGGTGCGTCGGCAATGGGCGCGGCCAACGATCGCGACAGCGCCGGCGCCCGCCATTGCGCACCTGCAGCATGCCGCGACGCCGAGACGCCGCATCCACCGGAGAACGACGATGCCGACCGAAAAATACGTGGTCCCGCTACCGAATGGTCTGAAGGTCTACGTCGAACGGAACGTGTTCGATCCGTCGTTCGACACGGCGATGCTCGTCAACGGCGCGCTCGCAACGACCGCATCGTTCGGGCAGACCGTCCAGTATCTCGGCGAGCGGATGAACACGATCTGCTTCGACCTGCCGTATGCGGGGCAGTCGCGCCAGCACAACCCCGGCTGCTTCATCCTGACCAAGGACGACGAGGCCGCGATCCTCCAGCATCTGGTCGAGCGCTTCGCGCCGGCGTTCCTCGTATCGGTGTCGTGGGGCGGCGTCGCGTCGCTGTTCGCGCTCGCGCGCGGCTGCCCGAGCGTGCGGCGCGCGGCGATCTGCTCGTTCTCGCCGTTCCTGAACGACGCGATGATCGACTACGTGACGCGCGCACGCGACCACATCGCCGCCGGCGAGAACCTGAAGGCTGCGCAGCTGCTGAACGATACGGTCGGCCGCTACCTGCCGCGCATCATGAAGCTGTACAACTACCGCTATCTGACGCGCCTGCCGCGCGACGAGCAGGACCAGGTCGCGTTCCACGTCGACCAGATCCTGTCGCTGCAGCCGGAGCGCTACCTGAGCGAGTTCTCGAACATCGGCTGCGAGCTGCTGTTCCTGAACGGCGAGCGCGACGAATACACGACGCCGGCCGATGTCCGCCAGCTCGCCGGGCACGTCCCGCGCGCGCGCTTCGCGACGATTCCCGACGCCGGCCATTTCCTCGACATCGAAGGCCGCGCGCAGCGCGAAACCACGCGCGCGGCGCTGCTCGACTTCTTCTGCGACACGCCGCCCGTCGCCGCGGGCATCGCGCTCGGCGCCGCGCACGCATGCGTGTCCGCGCCGATGCCGGCGCTGTCGTCATGACGCAGCACGTCGCGCACCGGGCACACCGGGCGCATCCGAATTCTCTTCCACACGAGGCAGGCCAGCCGTGAATATCGTTCAGACCATCGCCATCGTCGTTCCCTGGGCCGCGTGGCTCGCCTATTGGATCATGACGTCCCAGGCCGTGAAGACGACCGTGCGCAAGGAGGCGTCGCGCTCGCGCACGCTGCAGTCGATTCCGCTGATCGTCGGCGGCGCGCTGATCATCCTGCCCGATCCGTCGTGGCAGGCACTCGTGCCCGACTGGCAGCGCTTCGGCCTGCAGGCGCAATGCGGGCTCGCGGTGCTCGTCGCGGGGCTGCTGTTCTCCGTGTGGGCGCGGCTGCATCTCGGCACGAACTGGAGCGTGTCCGTCACGCTGAAGGAAAACCACGAACTCGTCCGCACCGGCCCGTACGGCCTCGTGCGCCATCCGATCTACACCGGCTGCCTGATCGCGTTGGTCGGCGCCGCGCTGATCGGCGGCGAGTGGCGCGGCGCGTTCGGCGTCGCGCTCGTGTTCGCTTCGCTCGCATACAAGGTACGCGTCGAGGAGAGCTGGCTCACCGGTCATTTCGGGCCGGCGTACACGCAGTATCGCCGCGAGGTCGCGGCGCTGATCCCCGGCTTCTACTGACCCCCGCGAGGCGCGCGATGGCGAAGGTGATCGTGACCGCGATCGGCTCGGCGGGCGACGTGCATCCGCTGCTCGGCGTCGCACGCGCGCTCGCGTTGCGCGGCCACGACGTCGTGTTCTGCACGCATCCGCCGTTCGCGGCGGCCGCGCGCCGCTGCGGCTTCACGTTCGTGCCGGTCGGCACGGCGGCCGAGTACGAGGCCGCGATGGCGAACCCGGCGCTGTGGGATCCGCGCACGTCGTTCCGCACGCTGTGGCAGGTGATCGCGCCGGTGCTGCGCCCGCATTACGACACGCTGCGCACGCTGACCGATCGCGACACCGTGCTGGTCGGCACGTTGTGGGCGTTTTCCGCGCGCTTCATGCAGGAGTTGCACGGCACGCCGTATGTGTCGGTGCAGGTGTCGCCGTCGACGCTGTTGTCCGCGCATGTGCCGCCGACGCATCCGCGCCTGACGATTCCCGCGCGCTGGCCGCTGCCGGTGAAGGCGGCGCTGATGACGCTGATCGAGCGACAGGTGCTCGACCGCGTGTGCGGGCCGGCGCTCAACGCGGTGCGCCGCGACCTCGGTCTTGCGCCCGCGCGGCGCGTGCTCGGACGCTGGCTGCATTCGACCGACGGTGTGCTGTGCCTGTTTCCCGACTGGTTCGCCCCGGCGCAGCGCGACTGGCCTGCTGGCGTTCTGCAAAGCGGCTTTCCGCTGTTCAACGACGTCGCGACACCCGACCGCGATCGCGCGCTCGACGCGTTTCTCGCCGCCGGCGAGCCGCCCGTGGTCTTCACCGCCGGATCGACGCTGGTCGATCACGCAGCATATGCGCGCACGGTCGCGGGCGCGCTGCATGCCACCGGCGCGCGCGGCATCCTGTTGAGCCCGCACGATGTGGCACCGGACGGCGACCGGCTGCTGGTGCGTCGCTTCGTGCCGATGCGCACGCTGCTGCCGCGTTGCCGCGCACTCGTGCATCACGGCGGGATCGGCACCGCGGCGCTCGCGTTCGAAGCCGGAATTCCGCAGGTCGTGACGCCGTTCGCGCACGACCAGTTCGACAACGCGCAGCGCGTCGCGGCTAGCGGCGCCGGCGTGCGCGTCGACGGTGCGGTCGACGGCGTGCGTCTCGGTGCGGCGCTCGCGCGCGTGCTGGATGAACCCGAATTCTCCGTGCATGCCGAACGCACGCGTGCGCTGATTCACGCGGCGCCGGACGGCTGCGAAACGGCTGCCGATTACATCGAGCGCTTCGCGCCGAGCCACGGACGCGCGATCTCGCGGCCCGTTGTCGCGATGGCGGGCACATGAGCACGGCATCGCCGCTTCGGGACACACCCGCCGTCTTCGACGCGAGCGAACCCGCACCCGTTGCGCCGCCGGTGCGCGGCGCGCGGCTCGCGCTGCTGACGTTCGCGCTGTCGCTCGCGACCTTCATCGAAGTGCTCGACTCGACCGTCACCAACGTCGCGGTGCCCGCGATCTCGGGCAGTCTCGGCGTCTCGAACAGCCAGGGCACGTGGGTGATCAGTTCGTATTCGGTCGCGGCCGCGATCGCGGTGCCGCTGACCGGCTGGCTCGCGCGGCGCGTCGGCGAGCTGCGGTTGTTCGTCGGCGCGGTGCTGCTGTTCACGCTGACGTCGCTGCTGTGCGGCCTCGCGCGCGATCTGCACGTGCTGGTGGTCTGCCGCGCGCTCCAGGGGCTGTGCTCCGGGCCGATGGTGCCGCTGTCGCAGACGATCCTGCTGCGCACGTTCCCGCCGGACAAGCGCACCGTCGCGCTCGCGCTATGGGCGATGACAGTGCTGCTCGCGCCGATCTTCGGGCCGGTGGTCGGCGGCTGGATCGTCGACAGCTTCTCGTGGCCGTGGATCTTCCTGATCAACTTGCCGATCGGGCTGTTCTCGTTCGCGGTCTGCACCGCGATGCTGCGCCCCGACGCGCAGCGCGGCGCGGCCGGCCCGATCGACGTGCCGGGCATCGTGCTGCTCGTGATCGGTGTCGGTTCGCTGCAGGCGATGCTCGATCTCGGCCACGACAAGGGCTGGTTCGATTCGCCGCTGATCGTCACGCTCGCGGTGGTTGCGGGGCTCGCGATCGTGTCGCTGCTGATCTGGGAGGCGGGCGAGGCCCATCCGGTCGTCGACCTGAGCCTGTTTCGCGACCGCACGTTCTCGTTCTGCGTGCTGATCATCTCGCTCGGGATGATGAGTTTCTCGGTAGTGGGCGTCGTGTTCCCGCTGTGGATGCAGGCGGTGATGGGTTACAACGCGTTCCACGCGGGGCTCGCCACCGCGTCGCTCGGCGTGCTCGCGCTCGTGTTCTCGATTCTCGTCGGCCTGCACGCACACCGCTTCGACGCGCGCGTGCTCGCGACCTTCGGCTTTCTCGTGTTCGCGGCCGTGCTCGCGTGGGACGCGCATTTCACGCTGAAGATGACGTTCGCGCAGATCGCCGCGCCCGGGCTGATCCAGGGGATCGGGCTGCCGTGTTTCTTCATTCCGCTGACCGCCGCGACGCTGTCGCGCATTCCGGACGACCGGCTCGCGGCCGCGTCGAGCCTGTCGAACTTCCTGCGCACGCTGTCGGCCGCGTTCGGCACCGCGATGAGCGTGACGCTGTGGGACAACCGTGCGACCTATCACTACGACGTCGTGTCGCAATCGGTCACGCACGCATCGACGAACACGCAGCGCTTCGTGCACACGCTGAACGCGATGGGCGTGGACGGCGTGCGCGAGCTATCCACGCTGCACCAGGTCGTGATGCAGCAGGCGTACATGATGGCGACGGGCGACATGTTCTGGATGGCGAGCATGACCTGCCTCGTGCTCGCCGCGATGATGTGGCTCACGCGGCCGAAGCGCGGCGCGGCGGCTTCGTTCGGACATTGAGGAGAGCGGCATGACGACACTCGGCGCACTCGTGATCCTGTATCACCCGACCGACGCGCAGCTCGCGGCGCTCGGCGCGTGGCGGCATGCGTGCGACGCGCTGCTCGTCGTCGACAACACGCCGCAGCCGGACGCACGCGCAAGTGAAGCATGCGCGCGCGACGGCATCGCGCTGCTGCATCACGGCAATCGCGGCGGAATCGCGGGCGCATACAACGCTGGGCTCGCGGCGCTGTTTCGCGACAACGTCGATGCGGTCGCGTTGTTCGATCAGGATTCGTCGGTGCCGGCCGATTACTTCGCGACGATGCGCGACGCGTGTGCGGGGCTCGCGGGGCGCGCGTTTCTCGCCGGCCCGCGCATCTTCGACGAGAACGCGCGCAGCTTCCTGCCCGAGCTGGCGACCAACGGGATCGCGTTGCGCCGGCTGCGCGTCGATCCCGACGCGCAATTGCAGCGCTGCGCGTTCCTGATCTCGTCGGGCTGCGTCGTGTCGCGCGCCGCGTTCGACGTGCTCGGCCGCTTCGACGAGACGCTGTTCATCGATCACGTCGACACCGAGTACAGCTTCCGCGCGCTTGCGCGCAACGTGCCGCTCTACGTCGTGCCGTCGCTGGTGCTGCCGCACCGGATCGGCGCGAAACAGCGTCACGCGTTCGGCCCTTTCGAAATGACGTCGATGAATCACTCGTGGCAACGGCGCTACTACAGCGCGCGCAATGCGGTGCAGCTCGGGATGCAGTACGGGCTGCGCTTTCCGGTGGCGATCGTGCCGAACCTGCTGACCGTGTGGCAGGTCGTGCAGATCGCGCTCGTCGAGCGCGACAAGCGCGACAAGCTCGCCGGCATCCTGTTCGGCATCGCGGACGGTCTGTTCGGCCGGCTCGGTCCGCTCGAGCGCACGCGGCCACGTCTGGCCGCACGGGCGCAGCGCGTCCAGCAAGGGTGAGGGAAGCGATGCGGCGTGTGAAAGAAAATGCGGCAGAGCGGGCGCGTAGCGTGAAGGGCGGTGCGTTGATCGGAGCCGCGGCGGTGGCGATGGCATTGGGCGGATGCGTGCCGACGGGTTTCCTGCCGTCGCTGTCGTTGCGCGCGCCGGCCGACGATGCGCTCGCGCTTACGGCCGGCCCCGGCGTGGACGGTGTATGGCCCGCACCCGACTGGGTGAAGCAGCTGCAGGATCCGCAGCTTGACGCGCTGGTCGCCGAGGCATCGCAAAACAACCCCGACCTGCAGGTCGCGCAGGCGCGGCTGCGGATCGCGCAGGCGCAGCTTCAGCAGTTCGATTCGCTGACGGGGCTGACGGGCACGGCCGGCGCGACGGTCAGCCGCGCGCGGATGCCGAAGCCGGGCGACGACGTCGCCAACGTGTCGGTCGGCGGCTATCGCGTGCCGGTAGAGATATTTGGCGATCCGAACGTATCGCCGTCGTCGGTGTTCGTCGGGCTCAACTACCAGCTCGACCTGTGGGGCAAGAACCGCGCGGCGACGAAGAGCCTGATGTCGCTGCGTGAAGCGGCGCGGGTCGAGGCCGAGCAGGTGCGGCTCACGCTGGCGGTCGCGATCGTCACCGTGTACTGCCAGCTCGACCAGGCGTACGCGACGCAGGATCTGCTTCAGCAGAAGCTGAAAGTCAGTCAGCGCGTGACGACCGTGCTGCGCGAGCGTACCGCGCGCGGGCTCGACAACGCGTACGACGCGAGCGATGCGTCGATCAAGCGCAGCAAGCTGCTCGCTCAGATCGCGCTGAACGACGAGCAGATCAAGCTCGCGCAACTTCAGCTCGGGGTGCTGTCGGGCCGCGGCCCGGAGCGCGGGCTCGCGCTGCAGCGGCCACGCGTCGGCGCATTGGCCGGCGGCACGCTGCCCGCGCGGCTGCCGGCCGATCTGCTGGGCCGTCGGCCCGACATCGTCGCCGCGCGGCTGCGTGTCGAAGCCGCGTTCGCGAATGCCGATTCGACGCGCGCGCAGTTCTATCCGGACGTGAACCTCGTCGCGCTCGGCGGCCTGTTCGCGCTGACGCCCGCGTCGCTGTTCTCGCGCGACGCGCTCGGCGCGTCCGTCGGCCCGGCGATCTCGCTGCCGGTGTTCGATCGCGGCCGGCTGAAGGCGAAACTCGGCGCGGACGTCGCGCAGGCCGACGTCGCGATCGGGCTGTACAACAAGACCGTCGACGACGCGCTTGGTCAGGTCGCGCAGATCGTCACGTCTCTTCGTACGTCGCAGACGCTCGTCGCGCAGCAGCAGGACGCGGTCGCGGCCGCGCAAAAGATCGTGGAGATTGCGACCGACCGTCATCGGCGCGGCGTGCTGATGCAGAAGGACGTGGATGTCGCGGATCTCACGCTGATCGACGAGCGCGCACAGATGATCGCGTTGCTTGGCCGGCAGCGGACGCTGCGTGTCGGATTGATCGGCGCGCTGGGCGGCGGGTTCGACGCGGGCGCGACGGTCGCGCAGGCGCCGACCGGGCATCGGGCGCGTGGCGGGGCGGCGAAGCGTGGCACTTCGCCCGCCGCGCCCGGCGTGGCGGCTGCGACCGCCAAGACCGCACCGACCGCCGCCGCCGCCGCGAGCCAGTCGGTGGCGGGGCCGTCGGCCGATGCGCGTGCGCAGAGCGTGGCTGCCCCGCAGGTCGTCGCTGCATCGAATGCGGCGGCCGCACGACGCGACGAGGCGGCACGCATGCCGGCCATCGGCACCACGCCTCGCGGCGCTCCCGTTTCCGCTCGCGCGGCGGCGGCGAATCCAGCGCCGATCCCCCTGTTCCAGCATGACCGCCTGATCGTTACGCAAAGCGACTGATGCACCACGACAACCTTCATACCGCCGCGCAGCCGGCTGCCCTGAACGATCCCGCACTCGACGCGCGCCGGGCGACGCGCCGCAAGCGCTTCATGCTGTTCTTCGCGGTCGTGCTGCTGGCCGCGCTCGTCTGGATCACGTTCTGGCTGTTGCGCGACCGCTATTACGAAGACACCGACGACGCGTACGTCGCGGGCAGCATCGTGCAGGTTGCCGCGCAGATTCCGGGTGCGGTGACCGACGTGCTGGTCGCCGATACGCAGGCCGTGCGCGCCGGGCAGACGCTGGCGAGGCTCGACGACACCGAGGCGTCCGTCGCGTTCGCGCAGGCGAAGGCGCAACTCGTGCAAGCCGTGCGGCAGGTCGCGAACGCGAAGATTTCGAACACGATGTACGTCGAAGCCGTGAACGCGCGCCAGGCCGACCTGTCGCTCGCGCAGCGCGCGCTCGCAGCGCGTTCGGGCGCGTCGGTCGAGATCGTCGCGCCGGAGGAACTGGCGCGCGCGCGCGCGGCGGTCGCCGGCGCGCAGGCCAATCTCGCGGCCGCACAGGCGCAGCTCGATGCGGCGCGCGCGCTCGGCACCAGATTGCCCGTCGACGAAAGCCCGTCCGTCGTGCAGGCGGCTGCGCAGTTCAAGCTCGCGTACCGGAACCTGAAGCGCACGACGATCGTCGCGCCGGTCGACGGCACGATCGGCCAGCGTTCGGTGCAGGTCGGCCAGCAGGTCGGGCCCGGCGTGCCGCTGATGTCGATTGTGCAACTCAGTCAGTTGTGGATCGAGGCGAATTTCAAGGAAGGGCAGATCCGCCACATGCGCATCGGGCAGCCGGTCGAGGTCGTGTCGGATCTCTACGGCTCGCGCGTGACCTATCGCGGCCGCGTGCAGGGCTTCTCGGCCGGCACCGGCAGCGCGTTCTCGATGCTGCCGTCGCAGAACGCGGCCGGCAACTGGATCAAGGTCGTGCAGCGCGTGCCGGTCGTGATCGCGATCGATCCCCGCGACCTGGCCGCGCATCCGCTGCGGGTCGGGCTGTCGATGCGCGCGACGGTCGATACGCGCAACCGCGACGGCCATGCGCTCGACAGCGAGCCGCCGACGCCGGCCGTCAGCACGCGCGTGCACGACGGGGTGGCGAGCGACGCGGAAGCGGCCGCCGCCGCGATCATCCGCGAGAATCAGGGCGGCTAACGCGCTCCCGACCGGCGCGCCCGACCGACTGGGCGGGCCGATCGCGCCGGCCGGCCGGGGCGCGCGCTCACGTGTTCCGTGCCTTCCACGATCCCGCCCTCCGGCCGTTCTCCCTGACCCGACTTTCGCATTTCCGCCATCGATGTCGGCACCGTTCAAACGCATGTCGCGTTTGAGACATCGGGCCCCCCACCTCCGGGACTACTCTCGAACAGCACGTTGCGTAGCACCGCATCTGCCGGCGCACAGCAGCGCCATCCAACGAGACATGGAGACAATACGATGAGCAGCAATCGAGGTGTCGTCTATCTTGGGCCGGGCAAGGTCGAAGTTCAGAAGATCGATTATCCGAAGATGGTCGATCCGACCGGCCGCGCGATCGGCCACGGCGTGATCCTGAAAGTGGTGAGCACGAACATCTGCGGTTCCGACCAGCACATGGTGCGCGGCCGCACGACCGCTCCGGTCGGCCTCGTGCTCGGTCACGAGATCACGGGCGAAGTGGTCGAGGTGGGCCCGGACGTCGAGACGCTGAAGATCGGCGATCTTGTGTCGGTGCCGTTCAACGTCGCATGCGGCCGCTGCGCGATGTGCAAGGACACGCATACGGGCGTGTGCCTGAACGTGAACCCGTCGCGTGCCGGCGGTGCTTACGGCTACGTCGACATGGGCGGCTGGATCGGCGGCCAGGCCGAGTACGTGCTCGTGCCGTACGCGGACTTCAACCTGCTGAAATTCCCGGACCGCGATCAGGCGATGGCGAAGATTCGCGACCTGACCTGCCTGTCCGACATTCTGCCGACCGGTTATCACGGCGCGGTGAGCGCGGGCGTGAAGCCGGGCTCGACGGTCTACATCGCGGGCGCGGGCCCGGTCGGCATGGCGGCGGCCGCGTCGGCGCGCCTGCTCGGCGCGGCGGTGACGATCGTCGGCGACATGAACGCGGAACGCCTCGCGCACGCGCGGGCGATGGGCTTCGAGACGGTCGACCTGTCGAAGGACGCGTCGCTCGGCGAGCAGATCGAGCAGATCCTCGGCGTGCCGGAGATCGATTGCGCGGTCGACTGCGTCGGCTTCGAGGCGCACGGCCACGGTTCGTCGGGCCATTCGGAGGAAGCGCCCGCGACGGTGCTGAACTCGCTGATGGAAATCACGCGGCCGGCCGGCGCGATCGGCATCCCGGGCCTGTACGTGACGGACGATCCGGGCGCGAAGGACAAGGCCGCGCAGCACGGCAGCCTGAGCATCCGCTTCGGCCTCGGCTGGGCGAAGTCGCACTCGTTCTTCACGGGCCAGACGCCGGTGCTCAAGTACAACCGCAACCTGATGCAGGCAATCCTGTTCGACCGTCTGCCGATCGCGAAGATCGTCAACGTCGAGGTGATTTCGCTCGATCAGGCGCCGGAAGGCTACAAGAAGTTCGACGGCGGCGCGCCGCGCAAATTCGTGATCGATCCGCACGGCTTGCTGGCGGCCTGACGCACGAACGACACGCATGAAGCGGGCGGCACCGGAGACGGTGCCGCCCGTTTTTCGCTGTGGGCATGGCTGCGGTCGCGATGCGCCGCGCGCTCAATGCCCGCGATAGACCATCGCCAATTCGGCTCCGCTCGCAGTGGTTCGCCGACCATGACGCGTATGCACGCTCACGCGGCGTATCGCGTGCCCGTGTCGCGTTGCGGCGGCGCCGCCTTTCCAGTCGGCGACGCGAACGCCGCCGCCGCGCGCGCCGTTCGGTCCGTGAATCGGCGGCGCGTGCCGTGCGAGCGTCGTCGTCGGGCGTCCTGCCGCGGGTCGGGGCGTGCCTGCATTGCCGGGTTGAGCGGCCG
The DNA here is from genome assembly GCF_902833125.1 of Burkholderia sp. BCC1640. Lineage (NCBI taxonomy): Bacteria > Pseudomonadati > Pseudomonadota > Betaproteobacteria > Burkholderiales > Burkholderiaceae > Burkholderia > Burkholderia sp. BCC1640. The sequence goes on from NZ_CADFEF010000010.1 coordinate 83,755, forward strand.
TGCTCGACCGATCGGTGTCGACGTTGGCGTCGGCGAGCCGATCGGTATCGACTGCCGCGCGCTCGGCCGGATGAAATGCCTGGACGGGCGCCGCCGCGGGCGCGGGCGCGTGCCCGACCGGCAACGTTGGCGCGTCAGCCGCATGCAGACTCGCATAGGCCGTTGTGACCGGGCGCGACGTGCCCGGTCCGCGACAGACGGGATCCGCCCGGCACGTCCGGTCATACGTCACATAGCCGCCGACCAGCATCACGAGGGTCAGGATGCTCAGCAGCGGCGCGCTCGACGCGCTCGGCCGCTGGACCGCCGCGCCGCGCACCGCGGCCGCGACGCGCGACGCCCACGTCGGGACGGGCCGCACCTCGCGCGGGGGCGTGGCCTGCGCGGCGGATGCATCGTCGCTCGATTGATGCAGCGGCGCGAACGGCCAGTCTCTCAGTCCGCAGACGGGGCACTGCTCGCTGGCGCGGAACGCCATGAAGCCGCACTGCCGGCAGCGCTGGCTGACGGCGGCGCGCGGCTCGGCACGCAGGTTCAGTGCGCCGCGCAGCGTGTCGCGCGTGCGGACTTTCCGGTTGGGCAGGACTTGCATGATCGTTGCTACCTCGTCTGCTGTTGCCGCCCCGCGAGCGTTCCGATCGTCTGCATCGCGTCTTCGACGGCAGGGGTCCACGGTCGGCCATAGTTCAGCCGGACGTAGCGGTGAAAGGCGCCCGTCATCGAAAAGATCGGCCCGGGCGCAAGGCTGACCCCGTTCTCCATCGCGTCGCCGAACAACTGCATCGCATCCACGTGCGGCGGCAATTCGATCCACAGGAAATATCCGCCGCGCGGGGCATACACCTCCGTGTCGGCCGGGAAATACGCGCGAACGGCCGCGAGCATCTGCGCCTGGTGCGCGGCCAGGTTGCGCCGGAGCCTGCGCAGGAAGCGGTCGTACGCGCCGTTGCGCAGGTAACTGGACACGGCCATCTGCGCGGGCACGTCGGCCGCCGGCGCGCTCGCGTTCTTCACCTGCCTGATCTGCTTCACGTAACGTCCGGCCGCGACCCAGCCGACCCGGAATCCGGGGGCGAGGCACTTCGAGAACGAACCGCAATGCAGCACGAGCCCGTTATCGTCATACAGCTTCGCGGGACGCGTGGGCGTCGGGCCGAAATGTAGTTCTCCGAACACGTCGTCCTCGATCAGCGGCACCTGATGCGATGCGAGCAGTTCGATCAGCGCGCGCTTGCGCTCGTCGGGCAGCGTCGCGCCGGTCGGGTTGTGGAACGAGGTCATGAACCAGCACGCGCGCACCGGATGCGTGTCGAGCGCTTCGGCGAGTGAGTCGAGGTCGAGGCCGGCGCGCGGGTCGACCGGAATCTCGATGGCCTTCAGATGCAGCCGCTGCACGGCCTGCAGCACCGCGGGAAAGGCAGGGCGTTCGATCGCGACGATGTCGCCGGGGCGCGTGAGCGCCTGCAGGCTGAGCGTCAGCGCTTCAGCCGCGCCGGTCGTGATGACGATTTCTTCCATCGGCAACGACGCGCCCGCGTTCAGGTACCGCAACGCGATCTGGCGGCGCAGCGCTTCGTTGCCGGGCGGCAGGCCGGCCAGCAGTTTCGCGCGGTCCATGTTGCGGGCGGCCGTCGCCGCGTATCGCCACAGGCTGCTCATCGGAAACAGCGAATAGCTGGCGAATGCGGAACCGAGCGGCACGATGTCATCGCGCTTGAGGGAGTCGATCAGCTGGAACAGTGCATCGTCGTCGCCGGTCTGCGATGCAGCCGATTTGCGCGGTGTGTCGTGACTCGCGCGCACGCGCTTGTCATCGAGGTTCGCAACGAAATAGCCGGAACGCGCGCGCGCGACGATCAGGCCCTCGCTTTCGAGCGCGTAGTACGCGCGAAACACGGTGGAAGGACTTACACGATAGGCGCGGCACGCCGAGCGCACGGTCGGGATGCGTGCACCTGCCGGCAAATCGCCGCGCCGGATCGAATCGGCAATCGTCTGCGCGAGCACCGCATATCGCTTCATGCCTGGCCTCCGGCCGATCACGGCCGTCGCTGAAAAAAGAGTAGCACGGCGTCCGCCGCGTTCAATCCCGCCCCCAATCGCTCATCCGCGAGTTCATCCGCAACTCGCTGATACGCACGTTTTCGACCGACTCTGATCCTTTTCTTCAGACCAGCGAACCGGCATTCTTCGCAAGCCTTATTCCCGACGCGTGATCGATACGGTGTTCACGCTCCCCGACGGCGGATCCGTCACGCCCGCGCATCGTGTGCGGGACCGGGTCCGCACCGCCCTTACCTTACCCGGAAGCAACCAGCGTGAAATCGAAGTTCCTCGTCGCGGGCCTCGTGGCCGGCGTCGCACTCAACCTGTTTGGCGGCGCCGCCGAAGCGGCCTGCACCAACTATCCCCCGACTCAATCCAATGCGACGTTTCCCGCCGCACTGACCGGCAAGCTCGTCTATCACAGCTACGTGAAGTATGGCGACGGTACGAGCCAGCTGTTTCTGTACGACTTTTCGGCCCGCACGCTCACGCAGTTGAGCAAGAGCAACTGGGGCATCACCGATCCGATGAACGGCGTGTTCAGCCCCGACGGCAAGTGGCTTGCGTTCATGGGCATCAGCAATGGCGCCTGGAACGTATTCATGCTGCAGCTCGGCGCCGGCACGCCACCGGTCAACCTGACGAACAGCACTGGCGCGACGCGCAACGAGGATCCGAAGTTCAGCGCCGACGGCAAGACGCTCGTGTTCAAGCAGAACGGCGACGTGAAGCAGGGCACGCTGTCGTACACGAGCGCGGGCCCGGCGTTTACGTCGGTCGTGAGCCTGACCAACGCACCGTCCGGCGCCGAATATTCGATGCCGTTCCTCGCGCCGGACGCGAGCGCCGTCTACTACGCGACGGGCACCGGCTCGAACATGGGGCTGATGAAGCGCACGATCGCGACCGGCGCGACCGCCGTGTTTGATCAGCCGGCCGGGCTGCAGACGTATTACCCGATCGTGCGTGCGGACGGCATGGTGTTCTACGCGCGCTGGAAGGACACGGGTGGCGCCGACCAGATCTACGTAAAGACGGCGGACCCGGCGTCGACGCCGAACCAGTTGGCGCTCAACGACTGCATGAGCAACAACTCGGACCCGGCGCCGGTGAGCGGCACGAACTACGTGTTCTTCTCGTCGACGACGGCGGGCGGCTACCAGCTCTATGTGGGCGACGTGACGACCGGCCAGCGCTGGAGCCTGTCGCAATTCGGCGTGAACGCGGACACGACCAAGGCGAAGCTCGGCTCGAGCTACTATGGCGGCCCGGCCGTCGCGCAGCCGACGCTGCTGTCGCAAGGTCGTCCGGCTGTCGCGTCGGCGAGCTACAACGCATCGCTGACGCCGGACAAGGCGTTCGACGGCAACACGACGAGCACGCGCTGGGATTCGCCGGAAGGCGCGGGCGTCGATCCGCAATGGATCTCCGTCGATCTCGGTACGGTGAAGAAGATCAGCAGCGTCGATCTCTACTGGGACGCGGGCGCGCTCGTCTACCAGATCCAGACGTCGACCGACAACGCGAACTGGACGACGGTCTACTCGACGAACAACGGCGTGTCGTACGGTCACGTCACGCTGCCGAACCTGAACGCGCAGGGCCGCTACGTGCGGATGCTCGGCACGAAGCGGGCGACGCAGTGGGGTTATTCGCTCGACGAAATGCAGGTGTGGGGATCGTAAGCACCAGCAAAAAGGCGGCCTTCGAGGCCGCCTTTTTTATCGCGCCGCGCCCGCGTCACGCATGAATCAGATGAGCCGGAAACGCCGGTGCGGTAGCCGCCGCGCCCTGCGCGAGCGGTGCGACCTGCTTGCGGCGCTCGCGCGTCGGCGCGACGCCGAACGCATCGCGATAGCTCTTGCTGAAGTGGCAGGCCGACTGGAAGCCGCACGCCATCGTGATGTGCATGATCGACATGTCGGTCTGCAGCAGCAACTCGCGCGCGCGGCGCAGCCGCAGCGTCAGGTAATAGTGCGTGGGCGTCATCCCGAGATGCTCGCGGAACAGGCGCTGCAGCTGGCGCTGCGACATGTTCGCGAGTCGTGCGAGTTCCTCGCGCGACAGCGGCTCCTCGATGTTGTTCTCCATCAGCGAGATCACTTCGAACAGCGACTTGTTCGCCGAGCCGAGCCGCGCGACGAGCGGCATCCGCTGTTGCGCGCTCGTGTCGCGCACGTGTTCGACGATGAACTGCTCGGCGATCTGCGTGACGCGCGCGGTGCCCACGCGCGCGGCGATCAGGTTCAGCATCATGTCGAGCGGCGCGACGCCGCCCGTGCACGTGATGCGGTCGCGGTCGACCACGAACAGTTCCTTCAGGAAGCGCGTGTCCGGGAACTCTTCCTTCAGCGCCGACATGTTTTCCCAGTGGATCGCGCACGCATAGCCCGCGAGCAGCCCCGACTTCGCGAGCGCATAGGTGCCCGTGCACAGGCTGCCGAGCGGCAGCCCCATGCGCGCGAAGCGGCGCAGCGTCGACAGATGGACAGGCGTGGTCGCGCGTTGCACGTCGACACCGCCGCACACGAATACGATATCCGGCTGCCCCACGCATTCGGCCGGTCCCGTGTCGACCGTGAGGCCGTTGCTCGCCGTGACCGGGCCGCCGTCCGGGCTGATGATCGACCAGCGATAGAGCGGCTGGCCGCTCAGGTAGTTCGCCATCCGAAGCACCTCGATCGCATTGGTGAACGCGATCATCGTGAAGTCCGGTAAGGGCATGAACGCGAAGTGGGACAGCGACGCTGTGCGGTCGGGGGACATGGGGAGCGTTCCTTGAATCTCTAATAGCTTTTGGCCCGAGGGGCACGGATCGGGCTGCCGTATTGTGTGAGCGAGCGCAACAAGCGTGCCATACGGCTAAACCCTAGCTCCATACGTTGTATGGGCCCAAGGCGGATGCTGCACTGCACCGTAAGCGGGCCGCGCTGCACCTCGACGCGCAGCGCAGGCACCGGCGAAGTGCCTGTCCATGGATGAACCACACGCGGCGGTTTGCCGGGTCACCTGAAAAAGCACGACCGGTCACTTGTACAAAACGGACGCGCATGGCGGAAAAGGCAAAGAACGCGTCTAAATTCATCAATCCGCCGAAAATCCGAACGACAAGAATAGAGCCGTCGGCAGCCTTGCACTGGATGCGCTGGAAACCCAGGTATGGCGGGCCTCGAGCTTCGGTTACACGCCCTTTATTCTTCGTCACGGACGCACTATGTCGAACACCCAGCCTTTCTTCTCGCAGCCCCTTGCCGAGCGCGACGCGCCGGTGCGCAGCGCCATCCTGAAGGAGCTCGAGCGCCAGCAGTCGCAAGTCGAGCTGATCGCGTCGGAAAACATCGTGTCGCGCGCGGTGCTGGAGGCGCAGGGTTCGGTGCTGACCAACAAGTATGCGGAAGGCTACCCGGGCAAGCGTTACTACGGCGGCTGCGAATTCGCGGACGAGGTGGAGGCGCTGGCGATCGAGCGGGTGAAGCAGATCTTCAACGCCGGCTACGCGAACGTGCAGCCGCACTCGGGCGCGCAGGCGAACGGGTCGGTGATGCTCGCGCTGGCGAAGCCGGGCGACACCGTGCTCGGCATGTCGCTGGACGCCGGCGGCCACCTGACGCACGGCGCGAAGCCGGCGCTGTCGGGCAAGTGGTTCAACGCCGTGCAATACGGCGTGAACCGCGACACGATGCGGATCGACTACGACCAGGTTGAAGCGCTCGCACACGAGCACAAGCCGAGCCTGATCATCGCCGGCTTCTCGGCGTACCCGCGCGCACTGGACTTCGCGCGCTTCCGTGCGATCGCCGATAGCGTCGGCGCGAAGCTGATGGTCGACATGGCGCACATCGCGGGCGTGATCGCCGCCGGCCGCCATGCGAACCCGATCGAGCACGCGCACGTCGTCACGTCGACCACGCACAAGACGCTGCGCGGCCCTCGCGGCGGCTTCGTGCTGACCAACGACGAAGAGATCGCGAAGAAGATCAACTCGGCCGTGTTCCCCGGCCTGCAGGGCGGCCCGCTGATGCACGTGATCGCCGGCAAGGCCGTCGCATTCGGCGAAGTGCTGCACGCGGACTTCAAGACCTACATCGACAACGTGCTCGCGAACGCGCAGGCGCTCGGCGAAGTGCTGAAGGCAGGCGGCGTGGATCTCGTCACCGGCGGCACCGACAACCACCTGCTGCTGGTCGACCTGCGCCCGAAGGGCCTGAAGGGCGCGCCGGTCGAGCAGGCGCTGGAGCGTGCGGGCATCACCTGCAACAAGAACGGCATTCCGTTCGACACCGAGAAGCCGACTGTCACGTCGGGCATCCGCCTCGGCACGCCGGCCGGCACGACGCGCGGCTTCGGCGTCGCGGAGTTCCGCGAGATCGGCCGCCTGATTCTCGAAGTGTTCGACGCGCTGCGCGCGAACCCGGAAGGCGACCACGCAACCGAACAGCGCGTGCGCCGCGAGATCTTCGCGCTGTGCGAGCGCTTCCCGATTTACTGATCGACACCGACAACACTGGAGCGAGAGACAGATATGAGCACGCTGCATCAGGACAGCATCATCATCGACGGACTGAACATCTCGAAGTTCGAGAAGCCGGTGTTCGAGGACATGCGAAAGGGCGGCATCACGGCCGCGAACTGCACGGTGTCGGTGTGGGAGAACTTCACCAAGACCGTCGACAACATCGGCGTGATGAAGCAGAAGATCCGCGAGAACGGCGAGCTGCTGACGCTCGTGCGCACGACCGACGACATCTTCCGCGCGAAGAAGGAAGGCAAGACCGGCATCATCCTCGGCTTCCAGAACGCACATGCGTTCGAGGACAACCTCGGCTACATCGAGGCGTTCGCCGACATGGGTGTGCGCGTCGTGCAGCTTTGCTACAACACGCAGAACCTGGTCGGCACGGGCTGCTACGAGCGTGACGGCGGCCTGTCGGACTTCGGCCGCGAAGTGATCACCGAGATGAACCGCGTCGGCATCATGGTCGACCTGTCGCATGTGGGCGGTAACACGTCGTCGGAAGCGATCGCGTTCTCGAAGAAGCCGGTGTGCTACTCGCACTGCCTGCCGTCGGGCCTGAAGGAACATCCGCGCAACAAGAGCGACGCGCAGCTGAAGGAAATCGCCGACGCCGGCGGCTTCGTCGGCGTGACGATGTTCGCACCGTTCCTGAAGCGCGGTATCGAGGCGAACATCGACGACTACATCGAGGCGATCGACTACGTCGTGAACCTGATCGGCGAAGACGCGGTCGGCATCGGCACGGACTTCACGCAGGATTTCGCGAAGGAATTCTTCGACATGCTGACGCATGACAAGGGCCGCTATCGCCAGCTGACGAACTTCGGCAAGGTGATCAACCCGGACGGCATCCGCACGATCGGCGAATTCCCGAACCTGACTGCGGCGATGGAACGCCACGGCTGGAAGGAGTCGCGCATCCGCAAGATCATGGGCGAGAACTGGGTGCGCGTGTTCAAGGACGTGTGGGGCGCGTAAGCGCCCGCCGAACCGAACCGCCACCCGCGATTCAACACAAGAACAATCGGGACGTGCCGGCGCCTGTCGCGCTGGCACGCGGACGATGTCGCGCCTGGACCCGAGCCGCGCGGCTTTTTTTCCTCACGGAGTCACCACGATGCAACCGCAACTGCCGATCAACGTCGATCCCGATACCGGCGTCTGGACCACCGACGCGCTGCCGATGCTGTACGTGCCGCGCCATTTCTTCACGAACAACCACGTCGCCGTCGAGGAAGCGCTCGGCGTCGAGGCGTATGCCGAGATCCTCTACAAGGCCGGCTACAAGTCCGCATACCACTGGTGCGACAAGGAAGCGAAGCTGCACGGGCTGACCGGCATGGCCGTGTTCGAGCACTATCTGAAGCGCCTGTCGCAACGCGGCTGGGGCCTGTTCTCGATCATCGAGGCCGATCCGGCCAGCGCGCGCGCGAAGATCGAGCTGCGCCACTCGTCGTTCGTGCTCCAGCAGCCGGGCAAGGAAGGCAAGCTCTGCTACATGTTCGCGGGCTGGTTCGCCGGCGCGATGGACTGGGTCAACGACACGACGCCGGAAGGCAAGGGCGCGCCGCGCTCGCAGTCGAAGGAAGTGCAGTGTGCGGCGGAGCACCACGACCACTGCGTCTTCGAAGTGACGCCGATCGCGCACTGATGCGCTGACATCACGACACAGCAACACAACAACACCCGCAACACGAGACATTCGAACGCCAGAGGTCGCCTGCGATGCGTTATCCCCACCTGTTCAAACCCATGCAGCTGAACCAGCTGACGCTGCGCAACCGGATCGTCAGCACCGCCCACGCGGAGGTGTATGCCGAGCCGGGCGGCCTGCCGGGCGACCGCTACATCCGCTATTACGAAGAGAAGGCGAAGGGTGGCGTCGGCCTCGCGATCTGCGGCGGCTCGAGCCCCGTGTCGATCGACAGCCCGCAGGGCTGGTGGAAGTCGGTGAACCTGTCGAACGACAAGATCATCGACCCGCTCACGCGTCTCGCCGACACGATGCACAAGCACGGCGCGAAGATCATGATCCAGGCGACGCACATGGGCCGCCGCTCGTCGTTCCATGGCGAGCACTGGCCGCATCTGATGTCGCCGTCGGGCGTGCGCGAGCCGGTGCACCGCGGTAACGCGAAGATCATCGAGATCGAGGAAATCCGCCGCATCATCGGCGACTTCGCGGCGGCCGCGAAGCGCGTGAAGGCAGCCGGCATGGACGGCATCGAAATTTCCGCCGCCCACCAGCACCTGATCGACCAGTTCTGGAGCAAGCGCTCGAACCATCGCACCGACGAATGGGGCGGCAGCCTCGAGAACCGTCTGCGCTTCGGCATCGAGGTGCTGACGGCCGTGCGCGAAGCGGTCGGCAAGGACTTCTGCGTCGGCCTGCGGATGTGCGGCGACGAATTCCACGAGGACGGTCTCGATCACGAGGCGCTGAAGGAAATTGCGCAGGCGATGTCGGAGACGGGCCTGATCGACTACCTGAGCGTGGTCGGCTCGGGCGGCGACACGCACAACACGATCGCCAACTGCATGCCGCCGATGGCGCTGCCGCCGGAGCCGTTCGTGCACCTCGCGGCCGGCATCAAGTCGGTGGTGAAGATTCCCGTGATGCACGCGCAGAGCATTCGTGATGCGGGCCAGGCCGAACGCCTGCTCGCGAACGGCATGATCGACCTGGTCGGCATGACGCGTGCGCAGATCGCCGATCCGCACATGGTGATCAAGATCCGCGACGGCCGGGAAGACGAAATCAAGCAGTGCGTCGGCGCGAACTACTGCATCGACCGCCAGTACAACGGCCTCGACGTGCTCTGCATCCAGAACGCCGCGACGTCGCGCGAAGCGACGATGCCGCACATCATCGAGAAGTCGCGCGGTCCGAAGCGCAAGGTGGTGGTGGTCGGCGCGGGCCCGGCAGGGCTCGAGGCCGCACGCGTCGCGAAGCTGCGCGGCCACGACGTGGTGCTGTTCGAGAAGAACACTGAAGTGGGCGGCCAGGTGATGATCGCCGCGAAGGCGCCGCAGCGCGAACAGATGTCGGGGATCATCCGCTGGTTCGACATGGAAACGAAGCGCCTGGGTGTTGATCGCCGCCTGGGCGTCGCCGCCGACGAGAAGATGATCATGGCCGAGAAGCCGGACATCGTCGTGCTCGCAACGGGCGGTTCGAGCTTCACGTGGCAGGTGCCGGCCTGGGGCGTGGCCGAAGGGCTGGCCGTCAGCTCGTGGGACATCCTGACCGGCAAGGTCGAGCCGAAGCAGAACGTGCTGCTGTTCGACGGCGTGAGCACCCATGCGGGCGCCGGTGTGGCCGACTTCATGGCGAGCCGCGGCTCGAAGGTCGAGGTCGTGACGCCCGACGTGAAGGTGGCCGACGATTGCGGCGGCACGACGTTCCCGATCTTCTATCGTCGCCTGTATGCGCTCGGCGTGATCCCGACGCCGAACACCATGCTCGATCGCGTGTACGAGGAAGACGGCAAGATGATCGCCGTGCTGCGCAACGAATACACCGAGGAACTGGAAGAGCGCGCGGTCGACCAGGTGGTGATCGAGAACGGTTCGTCGCCGAATGACGAACTGTACTGGAAGCTCAAGCCGGAGTCCGTGAATCGCGGCCAGATCGATCCGCACACGCTGTTCGCGGCCGAGCCGCAGCCGTGCCTGTCGGAAGAACTGGGCAACGGCCGCTTCCTGCTGTTCCGTGTCGGCGACTGCATCTCGATGCACAACGTCCACGGTGCGATCTACGACTCGCTGCGTCTCGTCAAGGATTTCTAAAGATGAATCCGGCATTTCTCATTACCGCACTGCTGTGGCTGTCGGTGGCGGGGCTCGCGTTCGCGGTCGCGAAGCGCTCGTCGTACTGGCGTCTCGGGCGCGCGACGGCGCCCGGCTCGTTCGGTGTCGCGAACCTGTTCGCGATTCCGAAGCGTTACTTCGTCGACCTGCACCACGTGGTTGCCCGCGATCCGTATATCGCGAAGACCCACGTCGCGACCGCCGGCGGCGCGATCGCCGCGCTCGCGCTGGTGTTCGTCAACTACGGCCTCGCGATCTACTCGCCGTGGCTCGACAAGCTGATCTTCCTCGCGGCGCTCGCGATGCTCGTCGGCGTGGTGTTCGTCTGGCGCCGCCGCGCGGCCAAGGACGTGCCGGCGCGCTTGTCGCGCGGCCCGTGGAACGCGCTGCCCTGGCTGCTCGGCTCGTTCGCGCTCGGCCTCGTGCTGTTCATGGTCGTGCCGACCGGCGCGATGTCGGGTGCGTTCGCGGTGCTCTGCGCGCTACTGATCGGCGCCGGTGCCTTCACGATGACCGTCGGCGCAGCGAAGGGCGGCCCGATGAAGCATGCGATCGCCGGCCTGCTGCACCTTGCGTTCCACCCGCGCCAGGAGCGTTTCGCCGCCACCCGCGATTCGTTCACGGGCAACGGCACGGCCACGCCGCCGACCGCGCTGAAGCTGCCGGACATCGAGCACGAGGAGTATGGCGTCGCGAAGCCGGTCGAATTCCGCTGGAACCAGCTGCTGAGCTTCGATGCGTGCGTGCAGTGCGGCAAGTGCGAAGCCGCGTGCCCCGCGTTCGCGTCGGGCCAGCCGCTGAACCCGAAGAAACTGATCCAGGATCTCGTCGTCGGCATGGCGGGCGGCACCGATGCCGCGTACGCCGGCAGCCCGACGCCGGGCCTCGCGGTCGGCCAGCATCGCGGCGAGCCGAACGGCCCGATCGTGTCCGGCCTGATCGAGGAGCAGACGCTCTGGTCGTGCACGACCTGCCGTGCCTGTGTGCAGGAGTGCCCGATGCTGATCGAGCACGTCGACGCGATCGTCGACATGCGCCGCAACCGCACGCTGGTGCACGGCACGGTGCCGGGCAAGGGCCAGGAAGTGCTCGCGAACCTGCGCGAGACCGGCACGATGGGCGGCTACGACACGGCTGCACGTTACGACTGGTCGGTCGACCTGAATGCACCCGTCGCACAACCCGGCAAGCCGGTCGACGTGCTGTTCGTCGCGGGTGAAGGCGCGTTCGACATGCGTTACCAGCGCACGCTGCGCGCATTCGTGAAGGTGCTGAACAAGGCGGGCGTCGACTACGCGGTGCTCGGCGGGACCGAGACCGACACCGGCGACGTCGCACGCCGCCTCGGCGACGAAGCGACGTTCCAGCAGATGGCGAAGCGCCTGATCGGCACGCTCGGCTCGCTGTCGTACAAGCAGATCGTGACGGCCGACCCGCACGTGATGCACAGCCTGCGCAACGAATACCGCGCGCTCGGACTGCGCGTGACGGTCAAGCATCACACGACGTACCTCGCCGAGCTGGCCGACAGCGGCAAGATCGCGCCGAAGGCCGTCGACGCGCTGCGCGAGAAGCGCACCACGTATCACGACCCGTGCTACCTCGGCCGCTACAACGGCGAGACGGAATCGCCGCGCAAGCTGCTGAAGACGATCGGCATCCAGGTCGTCGAGATGGAGCGCAACGGCATGCGCGGCCGCTGCTGCGGCGGTGGCGGCGGTGCGCCGCTGACCGACATCCCGGGCAAGCAGCGTATTCCCGACATCCGCATCGCCGACGCGCGCGCCATCGGCGCGGACGTCGTCGCGGTCGGATGCCCGAACTGCACGGCGATGCTCGAAGGCGTCGTGGGCCCGCGCCCCGACGTGCTCGACGTGGCCGAACTCGTTGCCGCCTCGCTGGAGTGAATCGATGAACACGATCAAACGAATCGATCCGCGCCGGCCGTTCATCATCACGGCCGCGGGCCTGAAGCGCATCACGCTGGGCGAGGAAGGCAGCGCCGATGCGAACGCCGCGCAGTGGTCCGCGCACGGTCATGGCGCCGCCGCCGCGAAGCCGCGCCGCGCGGTGCAGGACCCGAAGCACGTGATGCTGGTGGTGGCGCACACTGAGCGCGGCGCGCTCGACGACCATGCACGGCAGGCGATCGCCGCCGCCGCGGTGCTCGCCGACGCGCAGACGGAAGTCGCGCTGCTGGCATTCGGTGAACTAAAGGATGACGCAGCGGCGCTCGGCGTCGACAAGCTGATCGAGCTGGCCGACTTCGACCGTCGCGCCTTTGCGCCCGAAAGCGAATTGCAAGCATTGCAGGCCTGTGCCGCGGCGCTCGCGCCGAAGCATGTGTTCGTGCCCGACAACGCGACCGGCGACGGCGATCTCGGCCGGCGTTACGCGGCGGCCGCCGGCGCGAGCGTCGCGACCCACGTGGTCGAGATCGACGCGAAGCATGTCGGCGCGTATGCGCAGGCCGGCCGTGCGTTCGCAACGCGCGGCTTGCCCGACGTGATCTTGCTCGCGCAGAACGCGGTGGAAGCGAAACTGCCGTTCGTCGGCGCCGGCGAGCGCCTGGCCGCCGACTTCATCCGCCCGGCACGCGACGCGGCGCAACCGTACCGCGATCTCGGCCTCGAGGAAATCGACGCGGCGCAAGTCGCGCTGGAGGAAGCCGACTTCATCGTGTCGGCCGGCAACGGCGTGTCCGACATCGGCGCGTTCGAGCGGCTCGCCGGCGCGTTCGGCGCGGCGATCGGCGCGAGCCGCGTCGCGGTAGACAACGGACACTTCACGCGCGACAAGCAGGTGGGCGCGACCGGCAAGACGGTCGAGGCCAGCGTGTACATCGCGTTCGGCATCTCGGGCGCGGTGCAGCACTTGCAGGGGATCAAGGACTGCCGTCACGTGATCGCGGTCAACCTCGACGGCAGCGCGCCGATCGCGAAGCGCGCGAACCTGACGGTGGTGGGCGACGCGCAGGCGACGATCGCCGCGCTGATCGAACAGGTGCAGGCTGCACGCGCGTCGCGCGGACAATCGCCGACTGCGGTCGGCGCCCGTGAATCCGAAGGAGTCGCTGCATGAACGCCCCCCGCCAGTTGCAACGCATCGCGGTGCTCGTCTCCGTGGGCCGGCACCCGGTCAGCGGCACCGCGCGCTACAGCCGCAACGACGCGGCCGCGCTCGAGGTCGGCCGTCAGCTCGCGGAGCGGCATCGCGCGCAGCTCGACGTGCTCCATGCGGGAGACCCCGCGAATGAAGCGCTTGCTGAATACCTCGCGCTCGGTGCGCGGCAGGTCGAGGTGCTGGCCTGCCACGACGGCGACGATGCCGCGCATGCGCTCGCCGCGCGTGTCGAAGGCTACGACCTCGTGCTGACCGGCACCCGCGCCGAGGGCGCGTATGACACCGGGATGCTGCCGTATCGCGTCGCCGCGACGCTCGGCTATCCGCTCGTCGGCTCGGCCGTCGACGTGACGGTCGACGGCGGCCGCGCGGCGGTCCGGCAATTCTTGCCGAAAGGGTTGCGGCGGCGCGTCGACGCGGCGCTGCCCGCCGTCGTCGCGGTCCATCCGCTCGCCAACGTGGCGCCGCGCTACGCGTATGCGCGGCTGCGGGCCGGCGCGATCCGCCCGGCGCTGACGTCGACCGGCGCGGATGCCGATGCCGCCGCGTGGAAGGTCGGCCCGATCGAGCGTAAACCCGTAAAGCTGGTCGCCGCCGAGAAGCGCTCCGGGCATGCCCGGATGCTGTCGGCGACGACGACCGAAAGCCGCGGCGGCAACGTCGTAAATGAAGGGAGTTCAGTCGAAAAAGCACAAGTGATCCTCGCGTATTTGCGCGAGCATCAGCTCATCGACTACTGATTTTGATGCCTGTCGGCAACCACACTGGGACGCAAGGAATCCGGAGCAAACGATGAAAGTATCGGCAGACATTCGCGCACTGATCGAACGACGCAAGGAAGGTTACAGCCTCGAGGCGCCGTTCTACACGAGCGAGGAAATCTTCGCCCTCGACATGGAGGCGATTTTCCGCCAGCACTGGATCCAGGTCGCGGTCGAACCGGACATTCCCGAGCCGGGCGACTACGTGACCGTGGAACTGGGCAGCGACTCGATCCTGATCGTGCGCGACGACGACATGGAAATCCGCGCGTTCCACAACGTGTGCCGTCACCGCGGCGCGCGTCTGTGCAACGAGGACAAGGGCTCGGTCGGCAACATCGTGTGCCCGTACCACAGCTGGACCTACAACCTGACGGGTCAGCTGATGTTCGCCGAGCACATGGGCGAGAAGTTCGACCGCTGCAAGCACAGCCTGAAGTCGGTGCACGTGCAGAACCTCGCGGGCCTGATCTTCATCTGCCTCGCCGAGGAGCCGCCGGTCGATTTCGCGCAACTGCGCGCCCAGATGGAGCCGTATCTGCTGCCGCACGATCTGCCGAGCACGAAGATCGCCGCACAGATCGACATCATCGAGGAAGGCAACTGGAAGCTCACGATGGAGAACAACCGCGAGTGCTATCACTGCGTCGCGAACCATCCCGAGCTGACGATCTCGCTGTACGAATACGGCTTCGGCTATCAGCGTTCCGAAGCGAACGCCGAAGGCATGGACGCATTCGCGGAAACCTGCGTGCGCCGTGGCAAGGAGTGGGCCGAAATGGGCCTGCCGTCCGCCGAAATCGAAAAGCTGCTCGACGTGACGGGCTTCCGTACGCAGCGCCTGCCGCTCGACCGCCACGGCGAATCGCAGACGCTCGACGCGAAGGTCGCATCGAAGAAGCTGCTCGGCAAGTTCGACCAGGCCGACCTCGGCGGCCTGTCGTTCTGGACGCAACCGAACTCGTGGCACCACTTCATGAGCGATCACATCGTGACGTTCTCGGTGATTCCGCTGTCGGCCGGCAAGACGCTCGTGCGCACCAAGTGGCTCGTGCACAAGGATGCGAAGGAAGGCATCGACTACGACGTGAAGAACCTGACGGCCGTGTGGAACGCGACCAACGACCAGGATCGCGCGCTCGTCGAGTTCTCGCAGCGCGGCGCGACCAGCAGCGCGTACGAGCCGGGCCCGTATTCGCCGTACACGGAAGGTCTCGTCGAAAAATTCTCGGCCTGGTACATCGGCCGGCTCGCCGAAAAAACCGGCGCGTAGTAGTCAGCGGAACAGCAAGCGGAGTCACACATGATGCGAGATGCGGCCAATTTCGAGCCGGCGGACAGCCGGGTTACGCACCCGGCCTTCTGGAACGCGCTCCCCGAGCGCTGGACGAGCGACGTCGAGGAAACGCTGGTGTGCTGCCACGTGCGGCAGGAAACCCACGACGTGAAGAGCTTCTTCTTCCGTTCGCCGCAAGGCCGTGCGTTCTCGTTCGAGCCCGGGCAGTTCATCACGCTCGAGCTCGACATCGAAGGCGAGACGATCAACCGTTGTTACACGATCTCGTCGTCGCCGGCGCGGCCGCACACGATCTCGATCACGGTCAAGCGCGTGCCGGGCGGCAAGGTGTCGAACTGGCTGCACGACAACCTGCAGCCGGGCGCGGCGGTGCGCGTGCTCGGCCCGGCCGGCGAATTCACGTGCGCGCGGCATCCGGCGCGCAAGTATCTGTTCCTGTCGGCCGGCTCCGGCGTCACGCCGCTGATGTCGATGAGCCGCGCGCACCATGATCTCGCGGAGGATCGCGACATCCTGTTCGTGCACAGCGCACGCACGCCGGACGACATCATCTTCGCGCGCGAACTCGATCTGATCGCGTCGAACCATACGAACTTCCGCACGTCGTTCGTCGTCGAGCGCGTCGGTGCACGCACCAACTGGCCGGGCGTCACGGGCTTCCTGACGCTGCCGCTGCTGAAGCTGATCGCACCGGACTTCATGGAGCGCGAGATCTTCACGTGCGGCCCCGCGCCGTACATGAAGGCGGTGCGCGACCTGCTCGACGAAGCCGGCTTCGATCGCAAGCAGTATCACGAGGAAAGCTTCTCGTTCGAAACGCTCGCGCAGACCGCGAGCGACGACGTGCTCGCCGAACTCGTCCCGGCCGCCGACGGCGCGGACGCCGCGACGAAGCAGTACACGGTCAGCTTCGCGAAGAGCAACCGCGAGATCTCGTGCGGCTCGGAGCAGCACGTGCTCGACGCGGCGCGCCAGTCGGGCGTGCGGCTGCCGGCGTCCTGCACGCAGGGCATGTGCGGCACCTGCAAGGTCAAGCTCGTGTCGGGGCAGGTCGAGATGAAGCACAACGGCGGCATCCGCCAGCGCGAGATCGATCAGGGGATGGTGCTGCTGTGCTGCAGCAAGCCGCTGTCGGATCTGGTGATCGACAAGTAGTCAAAACAAGCCATCGCTTGTCCGGCCGCGTCGCGTCGCGTCCGGACAAGCATCCGTCGGAAAACAACGATACCGCGGAATTGTGGTTGAAGAACCTAGAGAGACAACGCGCACGGTGCGCATTTCAAGGAGATCGACCATGAAGTTGTTCGGAAAACTGTTGTGGACCGGCGCACTGTCGGCGATGGTGGCACTGAGCGCGTCGGCGCTCGCCGATACGAAGCCCACGCTGAAGATCGGCTACGTCGAAGGCTGGGATGACAGCGTCGCGACGTCGAACGTCGCCGCTCGCGTGATCGAGAAGAAGCTCGGCTACCAGGTCCAGCTCGTACCGGTCGCTGCCGGGATCATGTGGCAGGGCGTGGCGCGCGGCGATCTCGACGCGACGCTGTCCGCGTGGCTGCCCGTCACGCACGGTTCCTACTGGGGTGAATACAAGGCGAAGGTCGTCGATCTGGGCGCGAACTTCCCCGACGCGAAGATCGGCCTGATCGTCCCCGACTACGTGAAGGCGAAGAGCATTGACGACCTGAATGCCGAGAAAGGCAGCTTCGGCGGCCGGATCGTCGGCATCGACGCGGGCGCGGGCGTGATGCGCAAGACCGACGAAGCGATCAAGAGCTACGGCCTGAACTACACGCTGATGCCGAGTTCGGGCAGTGCGATGACGGCCGAGCTGTCGCGCTCCGTCGGTGCGAACAAGCCGGTGATCGTGACCGGTTGGGCGCCGCACTGGATGTTCGCGAAGTGGAAACTGCGCTTCCTCGAGGATCCGAAGAAGGTGTTCGGCGGCGCGGAGCACGTCGACAGCGTCGTGAACCCGCAGCTCGAAACGAAGGCCAAGCCGGTCGTCGCGTTCCTGAAGAAGTTCCAGTGGAAGCCGGGCGAGATCGACAGCGTGATGCTCGCGATCCAGAACGGCTCGAAGCCGGAAGCAGCCGCCGATGCATGGATTGCTGCGCATGCGGACCGCGTGAATTCGTGGACTGAAGGCACGCAGTAACACCGCGGCGATTCATCGCGCGCAATCATAAAACAACACGCCGGGAATGACCCGCAGGAATCCGAAATAATCGTGAATTCATGCGGCCATATCCCGGTTTTCTTTTTCCGATTCTGCAAAAATGCGCGCAAGTTGTTACACTAGCGCCCTCGTGCGGAGTCATCTGCTTTGTATCGGACGAGAGTAAGCGCTGAAGCGCTCACTCTGATCGAGAGGAGGAATTGGATGAGTCAGGCAGGACTGCGTGCTAATCGCACCAGTGATGTTGAGGCAGACATCTCACATGATTCGACGGGCCACACGCTGCACCGTGGCCTGACTTGGAAAGACGCATTCTGGGTTACGAGCGGTGTGCCGGCAGGCGTACTGTTCACGATCGGCGGCGTATGCGCGACGATCGGCCAGCCCGCGTGGGCGATCTGGATCGCCGCGATCACGATGGGGCTGATTCAAAGCGCGACTTATGCGGAAATATCGGGGCTATTTCCTCATAAATCGGGTGGCGCGTCGGTGTATGGCGCGATCGGCTGGGTCCGATACAGCAAGCTGATTGCCCCGGTTTCCGTATGGTGCAACTGGCTCGCGTGGTCGCCGATGCTTGCACTCGGCTGCGGCCTCGCGGCGAGCTATGCGCTAACGAGTCTCTTTCCCGCCGATGCGGCGGTGCTGCACTGGCAACTCAAGGTCGCGGATCTCGGCTTCATCAAGCCGGGGCTTTCCCTGCGAATCAACGCGACGTTCATCATCGCGACGATTCTGCTTCTCATCACGTTCAAGCTTCAGCACAGCGGTGCATCGAAGGCGGCACGCACGCAGCGCATTCTCGGCATCGCGTCGCTCACGCCGCTCCTGATCGTCGGCATCGTGCCGTTCGTCACCGGCGACGTGCCGATGTCGAACCTGCTCCCGCTGCTGCCGCTCGGCCATGATGCTCAAGGCAACCTCACGACCGCGACCTTCGGCTCGTGGAACGGGCAGGGCGTCACGATGGCGCTCGGCGCGATGTTCATGGCGGGCTGGGCGTCGTACGGCTTCGAGACGGCCGTCTGCTATACGCGTGAATTCCGCGATCCGCGTCGCGACACCGCGAAGGCGATCTTCTGGTCGGGCGCGCTGTGTCTCGTCGTGATGACGCTCGTGCCGATGGCGTTCCAGGGCGCGCTCGGCACGCAGGCGATGCTCGATCCGTCGATCGGCGACGGCACCGGCGTCGCAGCCGCGATGGCGAAGATCGTCGGCGGCGGTGCATGGGTCGCGAATGCGGTCGTCGTGATGCTGATGCTGTCGATCCTGCTGATCGTGATGACGTCGATGATGGGCTCGTCGCGCACGCTGTATCAGGCATCGGTCGACGGCTGGCTGCCGAAGTACCTGTCGCACGTGAACGAGCACGGCTCGCCCACGCGCGCGATGTGGACCGATCTCGGCTTCAACCTCGTGTTGCTGATGATGTCGGACTACATGACGGTGCTGTCGATCTCGAACGTCTGCTACATGCTGTTCGTATTCCTGAACCTCCAGTCTGGCTGGATCCACCGAATGGATCGCGGCAACTGGGATCGGCCGTTCCGCTGCCCGACCTGGCTGCTCGTCGCCGGTTCGATCTGCGGCTACGCGAACCTCGTCTATGTCGGCGCGGGTGCGAACCTGCAGGGTGAAGGCACGCTGCGCAACGGGCTGATCGCGATGCTGCTGATCGTGCCGGTGTTTCTCTATCGCCACTACTGGCAGGATCGCGGCCGTTTCCCCGCGCAGATGCAGCGCGACATGGAACTCGAGGTGCCGAAGCGCGCGATGTGGCTGAACCTGATGCCGTATGCGGCGCTGATCGGCGCGGCGCTGACGATCTGGCTGTCGTACTACTTCGCGTGGGTGAAGTAAGCACCTGACCGCGGCACGCACTTCGCGCGACGAACCCGGACACCGCACCCGGGGCCGTCGCGCGAAGCGTCGAATGCCAGGCGATAAAAAACCCGACCGGCTGCTGCCGGTCGGGTTTTTTGTTGGCCGCTCGCCGAACGGATGCGCTTACGGAAACACCACCGTCCGGTCGCCGTTCAGGAACACGCGGCGCTCGATGAACGCCTTCACCGCGCGTGCAAGCGTGATGCACTCGACGTCGCGGCCCACCGCGAGCAGTTGTTCGGGACGCAGTGCGTGATCGACGCGCTCGACCACCTGCTCGATGATCGGACCTTCGTCGAGATCGTCGGTCACGAAGTGCGCGGTCGCGCCGATCAGCTTCACGCCGCGCGCGTGCGCCTGGTGATACGGCTTCGCGCCCTTGAAGCCGGGCAGGAACGAGTGATGGATGTTGATCGCGCGGTTCGCGAGCTTCGCGCTGGTTTCCTGCGACAGCACCTGCATGTAGCGCGCGAGAATCACGAGTTCGGCGCCGCTCGATTCGAAGAAGTCGAGCCACTGCGCTTCCTGCTGCGCCTTGGTGTCGGCCGTGATCGGGAAGTGGCGGAACGGCAGCCCGTGCTGCACGGCGAGCGGCTCGAAATCCGGATGGTTCGACACGATGCCGACGATGTCCATCTTCAGCTCGCCCATCCGCCAGCGGAACAGCAGGTCGGCGAGGCAGTGCTCGAGCTTCGACACCATGATCAGCACTTTCGGGCGCGCGTTCACGTCGTGGATCGCCCATTGCGTGTCGCTTTCACCGCCGCCGCCGAGCGCGGTCGCGATCGGCCCGAATTCCTGGCGCAATGCGTCGATCTGCAGCGTCTCATCCGTCGGATGAAACACGCAGCGCACAAAGAAGCGGTTGCTGAGATCGTCGTCGAACACGTTCAGCGCATCGACATAGCAGCGATGGCGCTCGAGAAAGCCGACGACGGCGGCGACCTGGCCGGCCGCGCTCGGGCACGACAGCGTCAGGACGAATTGATCGGGGCGTGAGTCGGCGGTCATGAAATTCCTCGGAGTCATGGAGCGCGAACCCGCGCGGCGGCGCACCGGGGCGCCAGGCTACGCGGGTAGCGGGAGACTCAAGTAAATCAGGACGTTTCTGGCGCGGATAGAACCAACCCGCCGTGTGGCTGGTATCGGCGCGCCAGCGCGGCTGAGGGACGAGGGCGGGACTGCGTGCGGGGCGGGCGGCGGGCGTCAAGCGGGGCGGCCATCGCCAACCCAGCCGGCGTCAGGAGAATATCCGCTGGACGCCGGACGGCCATTTACGCAGGCGCGCACGCATCCAGCAGCCAGCGCCGGAACACGTGGGTCGCGTCCGGCTCGGGTCGCTGCGGAGGACGCACCAGGAAGTAGCCGCGCGATGTGACGACGGGCGCGTCGACGAGCTTCACGAGCTGCCCGGACGCGACGAGCTCGTCGACGAGCGGCGACCAGCCGAGGGCGACGCCCTCGCCGAGCAGGGCAGCATGGATCACGAGCGCATAGCTGTTGAAGGTCACGCCGCGCGCGGCGGCCGGCGCATCGAGGCCATGCGCGTCGAACCAGCCGGCCCAAGATAGCCAGCGTTCGGGGCGCGTCGGCTGCACGTGCAGCAGCGGCAGCGCATGCAGATGGTCGGGCCGGGCGACGTGCGGATGCGCGGCGCGGAACGCGGGCGAGCAGACCGGCGTGACGGATTCCGGAAAGAGCCGCGCGGCGGTGCACGATGGCCAGTGACCGTCGCCGAACAGGATCGCGATGTCGGCGTGGTCGCGCTGCGCATCGTAATCCTGTGACGTGACGACCCGCACGTCGACGTCCGGCATCACGCGCTTCAGGCCCGCGAGGCGCGGCATCAGCCAGTAGGTCGCGAAACCGAAATCCGTGACGATCGTGAGCGCGCCATGCTCGCGGCGCGCGCGCAGCGTCGCGGTGGCGCCGCGCAGCGTGTCGAGGCTCACCCGCACGGCTTCGTACAGGCACTGGCCGTCGCTCGTCAGCGTGACGCCGCGCGGGCTGCGCTCGAACAGCGGCACGCCGAGTTCCGCCTCGAGCTGGAACACCTGCTGGCTCACGGCCGGCTGCGTCGAGCCGAGCTCGCGCGCGGCGGCCGTGAAGCTCTGGAGACGGGCGGCCGATTCGAACGCGCGCAGCGCCTGCATCGACGGTAACGGTTCGGATTTCGACATAAGTCTCTCTAATGGCCCCATAAGGGCCGGACGCCTTCCCGCGCGAATTCGGGCGGGGGATAGTGCTTCGGACGGCACGGCACCGTGCCGGTTCTTCCGCGATTCTAGCCAGTCGCGGCCGGTGCGCGCGGCACTTTCTTCAGGCTGCGTCCGTCATGCTGGCCGCGCCGCTGCCCAAGCGTCGCACCGTTCCGTTCGAACACCGATTTCCCCACGACCGCCGATGACGAACCCGACTCCCAACATCCTGATCCTGATGGCCGACCAGCTGACGCCGTTCGCGTTGCCGGCCTACGGCAATCGCGTCGCACGCACGCCGACGCTCGACCGGCTCGCCGCGCAAGGCGTGGTGTTCGATGCCGCGTATTGCGCGAGCCCGCTGTGCGCGCCATCGCGTTTCTCGCTGCTGACCGGCAAGCTGCCGTCGGGTATTGGCGCCTACGATAACGCCGCCGAATTGCCCGCGCAAACGCTGACCTTCGCGCATTACCTGCGCGCGGGCGGCTATCGCACGATGCTGTCCGGCAAGATGCATTTCTGCGGTCCCGACCAGCTGCACGGCTTCGAGGAACGGCTGACGACCGACATCTATCCGGCCGACTTCGGCTGGGTGCCCGACTGGGACCGCCCGACCGAGCGGCCGAGCTGGTATCACAACATGAGCTCGGTGCTCGAGGCCGGCCCGTGCGTGCGCACGAACCAGCTCGACTTCGACGACGAGGTCACGTTCGCGGCGAAGCAGAAGCTGTACGACGTCGCGCGCGAGCGTGCGGCCGGGCATGACGAGCGGCCGTTCTGCATGGTCGTGTCGCTGACGCATCCGCACGATCCGTACGCGATCACGCGCGAATACTGGGATCTGTACAGCGACGACGAGATCGACATGCCGGCCGTGCGGCTCGATGCGGCCGAAAGCGATCCGCATTCGCAGCGGCTGCGCTTCGTCTGCGAAAACGACCGCACGCCGCCGACCGACGCGCAGATCCGCGCCGCGCGCCGCGCCTACTATGGCGCGACGTCCTACGTCGACGCGCAATTCGGCAGCGTGCTGGCCGCGCTCGAGCAATGCGGGTTCGCCGACGACACGATCGTGGTCGTCACGTCCGACCACGGCGACATGCTCGGCGAGCGCGGACTCTGGTACAAGATGACGTTCTTCGAGGGCGGCTGCCGCGTGCCGCTGATCGTTCACGCGCCGGGCCGCTTCGATGCCGCGCGCGTGCGCGGGCCCGTGTCGCACGTCGACCTGCTGCCGACGCTCGTCGACCTGGCCGGCGCGGCGCCGGCCGGCGGCTGGCCCGACCCGGTCGACGGCGCGAGCCTCGTGCCGCATCTGCGGGGCGCGCCCGCGCACGACGTCGCGCTGGGCGAATACCTTGCGGAAGGGGCGGTCGCGCCGGTCGTGATGATCCGCCGCGGCGACTGGAAATACGTGCATTGCCCGGCCGATCCCGACCAGCTCTACAACCTCGCCGACGATCCGCGCGAGCGCACGAACCTGGCCGGCCTGCCCGAAGCCGCCGACGTGCTCGCCGCATTCCGTACGGAGGCCGCGCGGCGCTGGAACCTGCCGGAACTCGACGCGCAGGTGCGCGCGAGCCAGCGGCGGCGCCGGTTCCATTACGCGGCGACGACGCAGGGCCGCATCCAGGCATGGGACTGGCAGCCGTTCACCGATGCGAGCCAGCGCTACATGCGCAATCACATCGAACTCGACACGCTCGAAGCGATGGCGCGCTTTCCGCGCATCGGGCGCTGAACGTACCGCATCGCGGTCATTGACGAACGACGGAGGAAGCGAATCATGAAACGACAATGCAATGCAGCAATCAGGAGGCTCGGCACGGCGCTTGCCGCGGCCGCGTGCGTGGTGGCGATGCAGTCCGCACACGCCGCCGATCCGCAGACGTGTCGCGACGTGAAGATGGCGGCGCCCGGCTGGACCGACATCGACGCGACGAACGCGATGGCCGGCGTCGTGCTGAAGGCGCTGGGCTACCGGCAGGACGTCGCGAACCTGTCGGTGCCGATCACGTACCAGGGCTTGAAGAAAGGGCAGGTCGACGTGTTCCTTGGCAACTGGATGCCCGCGCAGGCGCCGCTGGTGAAGCCGTTCGTCGACGAGAAGTCGATCGACGTGTTGCACGCGAACCTCAGCGGTGCGAAGTTCACGCTGGCCGTGCCCGACTACGTCGCGGCCGCGGGCGTGCACACGTTCGCCGATCTCGCGCGCTACGCGGACCGCTTCGGCGGCAAGATCTACGGGATCGAGCCCGGCGCGCCCGCGAACCAGAACATCAAGCGGATGCTGTCCGACCATGCGCTCGGGTCCGCGAACTGGTCGCTCGTCGAATCGAGCGAGACGGGGATGCTCACGCAGGTCGAGCGCGCGGTGCGGGACAAGCGCTGGATCGTCTTTCTCGCGTGGGAGCCGCACCTGATGAACACGAAGTTCCACCTGACCTACCTGTCGGGCGGCGACGCGTATTTCGGCCCGAACTATGGCGGTGCGACCGTCAACACGGTGACGCGTCCGGGCTTTGCCGGCCAGTGCGCGAACCTGGCGCGGCTGTTCCGGCAGATGACGTTCTCCGTGGACGTCGAGAACCGGATGATCGCCGACATGCTCGACAACAAGACGTCGCCCGCGCTCGCGGCGCAGCACGTGCTGAAGGCCGACCCGGCGCTCGTCGAGGGCTGGCTGGACGGCGTCACGACCGCATCCGGCACGCCGGCACTCCCGGCCGTGCGCGCGGCGCTCGACGCCCGCTGATCTGCCTCCGGGCGGCCGGTTTTTGCCGTGCCGCCCGTCTCCGTGTTTTCCCGAACCGTCGCATCAAGACCATTTAGTGTCGCCTTCAGACGGGTGGCCTGAAATATGGGTTTGTATTTTTCGCCAATGGCTCCGTTATTGCGGAAAACGAAATGCCGAAGCCAGCGGACGTACCGAATTCGAATCAGCCGGCGTATTGCTGCGCGCGCCAGGCCACGGTTCTTTCCATCGAAGGGTTCAGGGAGGGTGGTCGACAATGAAGCAAAAGAAAGTTGCCGTAGCCGCCGCGCTGGCATGCGCGGCCTGTATTCCCGCCATCGGCCACGCGCAGAGCAGCGTGACGCTATACGGGATTCTCGATGCGGGCATTACGTACGTGAACAACACGGGCGGTTCGCACGTGGTCAAGTTCGATGACGGCGTCTCGTACGGGAACCGCTTCGGCCTGAAAGGCACGGAAGATCTCGGCGGCGGCCTGAAGGCCGTGTTCGCGCTCGAGAGCGGCTTCCACCTCGGCAACGGGCAGCTCGGCTTCGGCGGGGCGGAGTTCGGGCGGCAGGCTTATGTCGGTCTCCAGAACGACTGGGGCACGCTGTCGTTCGGCAACCAGCTGGACATCACCAACGAGCTCGTGTCGATCTACAACATCTCGGCATGGGGCAGCGGCTACGCGATCCACCAGGGCGACTTCGACCGCTTCAACGGCGACCGCCTGCCGAACTCGGTCAAGTTCCTGTCGAACGACCTGAGCGGCTTCAAGTTCGGCGCGATGTACTCGTTTGGCAACGTCGCCGGCAACTTCCATCGCAACAGCGCATGGAGCGCGGGCGCAAGCTACACGAAAGGCGACTTCTCGATCGGCGCCGCTTACACGCGCCTGAACAACCCGAACGGCATCTACGCGTTCGACCCGTACGCGATGATCGGCACGCATACGTTCCTCGGCCAGCAGACCGTGACCGTCGATCCGGCGACCGGCGCGCGCACCGACCTGTTCGCGAACACCGCGATGGACGTCGACAGCCAGGGCACGTTCGGCATCGGCACGAGCTACACGATCGGCAAGCTGTCGCTCGACGCCAACTTCTCGTACACGACGATCAAGGGCTTCGGCCAGTCGTCGCACATGCAGGTCTACGAAGGCGGCGGCTTGTACCAGTTCACGCCGGCGCTGAGCTTCATCGCGGGCTACCAGCACACGCGCTTCGAAGGTCACCACTGGAACCAGGGAACGGCCGGCCTGCACTACCTGCTGTCGAAGCGCACCGACGTGTACATCTCCGGCGACTACCTGCGTGCTTCGCAGGGTGTCGATGCGGTGATCGGCTACAGCTTCACGCCGTCGACGACGCAGACGCAGGCCGACGTGCGGATCGGGATGCGGCATTCGTTCTGAGCGGGGGTAGGGTAGTTCATTCGACGTCTTCAGCGAGGTCTCTCTTTGGCGCGAACCGCGGTTCGCGCTTTTTTTTTGTAAGGCGGGCTGCCGCGCATGACGGACGCGCGCGAGAGGCGGTTTCGGCGGTTGGCGATATCATCGCGGTTTGACGCGCCCTGCGTCTCGCCGATCGCCCGCTCTCGCACATCCCTCCGATGACCGCCCCGTTACCCGAATCCCGTTCGCCGTCGCCGTTACCCGCCAACCTGTTTCGCCACGCACCGTTCCAGCGCTTCTGGGGCACGCGCGTGATGTCGTCGCTCGCGTTCCAGATCCTGTCGGTCGCGATCGGCTGGTACGTCTATGCGCTCACGCACAGCGCGTTCGCGCTCGGTCTCGTCGGGCTCGCGCAGTTCGTGCCGATGTTCGCGCTGACGCTGGTCGTCGGGCAGGTGGCCGACCGTTACGATCGCCGGCGCATCGCGACGATCTGCCAGAGCGTCGAGGCGCTGGCCGCCGGCGTGTTCCTGCTCGGCGCCGCGACAGGGGGGCTCACCGCGCCGGGCGTGTATGCGCTCGCGGCGATCGTCGGCACCGCGCGCGCGTTCGAATCGCCGTCGGTGTCGTCGCTGCTGCCCGCCGTCGTGCCGCGCGGCGACCTGCCGCGCGCGACCGCGCTGTCGACGTCCGCGAACCAGGCCGCGCAGATTCTCGGGCCGGCGTTCGGCGGGCTGCTGTATGGCGTTGGCGCGCCCGCCGCGTTCGGCACGAGCGTCGTCGCGTTCGCGATCGCGGCGGTGCTGAGCGGCACGATTCCGCTGCGCAGCGCGCCCCCCGCGCGCGAACCGGTCACGCTGCGTTCGGTGTTTTCCGGTATCGGGTTCATTCGGCGCGAACCGGCGATCCTCGGCGCGCTGTCGCTCGACCTGTTCGCGGTGCTGTTCGGCGGCGCGACCGCGCTGTTGCCGATCTATGCGCGCGACATCCTGCAGGTCGGGCCGTGGGGGCTCGGCGCGTTGCGCGCGGCGCCCGCGGTCGGCGCGCTCGCGGGCACGCTGTGGCTCACGCGTTTTCCGCTGAAGGGACGGCCGGGCCGCGCGATGTTCGGCGGCGTGATCGCGTTCGGCATCGCAACGATCGTATTCGGGCTGTCGAGGGATTTCGCGGTGTCGCTCGTCGCGCTGGCGGCATTGGGGGCGTCGGACGTGGTGAGCGTCGTCGTGCGCCTGTCGCTCGTGCAGCTGCGTACGCCCGACGACATGCTCGGCCGCGTGAGCGCGGTCAACTCGTTGTTCATCGGTACGTCGAACCAGCTCGGCGAATTCGAATCGGGCGTGACGGCGGCGTGGTGGGGCGCGCCGGCCGCCATCGTCGTCGGCGGCGCGGCGACGATCGCCGTCGCGCTGACGTGGATGAAGCTGTTTCCTCAGCTGACCAACATGAAGTCGCTCGAACGCGACGTATGACGAGCGTCAGGCGTCCTGCGTCACGCGCACGGCCGTGCCGTAGCAGATGACTTCCGTGATGCCCGACCCGATATCGGTCGAGTCGTAGCGCATCGCGACGATCGCGTTCGCACCGAGCTTGCGCGCGTCGGCGAGCATCTTGTCGAACGCTTGCTGCCGCGCCTTCTCGCACAGCGACGTATAGAGCGTGATGTTGCCGCCGAAAATGGTTTGCAGCGATGCACCGAACGAACCGACGATCGAGCGCGAACGCACGATGATGCCTTGCGCGACGCCGAGCGAACGGACGGTCGTGTGGCCGGGCAGGTCGAACGCGGTCGTGACGCGCTCGGGCGAGAGATCGTCGGCGGAGCGGGAGAAGTCGGTCATGGCGTTGCACCGTGTCGCGGAAGTGATCGGACGACGATTCTATCCGGAACGGGAAATCGGACTCGAACGGGCGCGCGTGACGCGCGCCCGTTCGGCGAGGTGTTGAGCGACCGCGGCCCCGTCAGTGCTTGACGGTCGCAGTGCCGTCACCGCCGAGATCGACGGCATACGCGAGCGCCAGCTTGCCGAACTTCAGCGCGTGGTTTGCCTGCCGGTCCGAATTCTCCAGCGTGTCGTTCACGGTATGGATATACGGACTGTCGTTCTGGTCGGCCTCGAACGGGAACGACGCCGGATAGCCCTGCGCATTCCACGACGCGTGATCCGAACAGGCATACCCGCACTGCGATGTGCCGATCGCGAGTTCCGGCAGGTAGGTCTTCGCCAGATTCGTCAGATAGGTGTTCTGCGCGGCGTTCGTGTAGTCGGTGATCAGGTAGATGTCTTTCGGATCGCCCTTGTAGTTCGTCATGTCGAGCTGCAGCACGCCGACCACGTTCGCATTCTGCGTGCGGAACTGCTTCGCGATCGCCTTCGATCCGAGCAGCCCGGCTTCCTCGGCTGCGTAGCCGACGAACTTGATCGTCCGCTTCGGCCGGTAGCCGTTCGCGAGCAGCACGCGCAGCGCTTCGGTGAGGCTGGCAATGCCGGACGCATCGTCGTCGGCGCCGGGCGAGCGCGTGTTTTCCGTCGTGCGGCCGACCGTCGAATCGAGGTGGCCGCCCAGCACGACCGTGCCCGCGGCGGGATCGCTGCCGCGGATCGTCAGGATGACGGATTTCTGCGGAAAGCCCGTATGCGCGAACTGTTCGACGGCGATGTCGGTGCGCGAGCCGGCCAGTTGCTTCCACTGCAGCGCGAGCCAGTCCGATGCGGCGACGCCGTGCGACGTCGTGTAGTAGCGGTTCGTGAAGCCGGACATCGACGTGATCGTGCCGACGATGTTACTGGCCTGAAGTTGCTGGATCCAGGTCTTGATCTGCGGTGCGTTCGACACCGTATAAGCGGTCGCGGCCGCCTGTTTCGCGAGCGCCGTGGGTATCGGCTGCAACGCCTGGCGCGCGTCGTCGAACGAGTCGTGCACGATGTAGCCGGGCCCGTGGCCGCGCGCATGGTGTACCGCGTGGGCGAGTTCGCCGAGCCGCGCATCGTCGATCTCGACGACGTGCACGGTTTCGCGGCGCGCGGCGCCGTCGGCCGTCTTGCCGGCGTCGACCGTCGTGCTGTATTGCGCGGTCGCGCTCGCATCGATGCGTTGAAGCTGGCGGAAAGCGGTGTCGCCGAGCGTGATCCACACCGGCGTCGCGTGCGCGGCGGCGGTCAGCAGCATGCCGCCCAGCGCGGCGCTCAGGCGGGTCAATGTCAGAGTAGGCATGTTCGATCTCGTGAGGATGGCGATGTCGAGGAGGAGGGCGCGCCGCAGGTCGTGCGACGCCGCCCCGCCTGCTGCGGAATTACGACTTTTGCGGCACGGTCACGCCGTACGTGCAGCTCTTGTTGTACGCGTTGCCGATCGCCGTGAGCTGCGCGCTGCTGTAGCCGAGCGCGGCGGCGGCCGTCAGCACCGCTTGCGCGGCAGCCTTCTGGTTCGTCGAGCTGTTGGTCATCGACAGCCCCTTCAGGAACGCCTTGTCCATCGCCTGCGCGCCGATCGCGTCGCGCGCGACGAGGTTGCACGACGCCCAGTACTGGCCGGCCGTGTGGATCTCCGCGCCGCGTGCCTGCGCGTAGGTGCGCCCGACGTTCCAGTTCGTCACGCGGCCGCCCCAGTATTCGTTGTGGCCGTCCCAGTTGTAGACCCAGTGATACTGCGCGTCCGACGGGCTCCACTGGTTGAAGTCGCGGCTGTATGCGGCCGCGAGATAGTCGCCCGTGCCTTCCGACAGGCCTTCCTGCTGCGACAGGCCGCCGTTGGTCACCCAGTCGTGGATGCCGTGGCCGAGCTCGTGGATCACGACGTCCGCATCCTCCGCATCGTCGACACCGCCCTGTCCGAAGGTGAGCCGGCCGCTGCTCGACGAGTACGACGAGTTGTCGTCGCCCGATTCGCCGTGCGGGTCGTACTGCACGCCGCCCGTGTACTGATACGGCATCGCCTTGATGCCGAGCGTCTGGTTCACGTAACGAAGGAACGTGTCGATGTGGTAATACGTGTTCACCGCCTCGAAGTACAGGTTGCCGCGCGTGAACTCGAACGCGGGCGTCGCCTGTGCCGGGCACGCGTTGTCGCGCGGCGCATCGAAATCGACGCACGACGCATACGGGCCCGACAGCACGTAGCGTGAATTCGATTGCGCAAGATCCTTCAGCGTCACGCGTACGCGCGAGGCCGTGAGCTGCGTGGAGTCCGCGTCGTTGTTGTCCTTGTAGCCCGTGCTGCCGTAGCTGCTCTTCGTCGACGAAAGCGGATCCGGCCGGAACACGAAACCGGTGCCGTCGGTCGCATAGAACGCCTTGTCCTCGGCGCGCAGCACTTCGCCGCTGCCCGCGTCGATCAGCAGTTCCCAGTCGCCTTTCGGGCCGTCCTGAGGGCGGCCGCGCACCTTCCATGCGGTATGCGTGCCGGCCTTGTCGACGAACGCGACGAGCTGCGCGTCGAGGTTCGTGAAGCCGCCGACGCCGAGATACGCGCGCGCGCGGTCGAGCGCCTGCTGCTGGTCGACGGCCTGCGCCTTGCGCGCGGTGGCGACCACGCCGTTGATCGTGTTGCTCGCGACGTACAGGATGCGGCCATCCTTCGCGACCGTCACCGCGATGTCGCTGCCGTATACGGGCAGCCCGGCCGCCTGCTGCTGGAAGCGCACGACGGTGAAATTGGCGTCGTCGCGCTCCGACGTGACCGCGAGGCTCGCGAGCGCGGCCGGGTCGAGCCCGAGCTGCGTCGCCTGCGACGCGACGAAATCGCGCGCAGTGGCGGCGGGCGTGGCGGCCGCCTTCTTCGCGCGATACGCGGGGTTGTACAGCGTGACGGCGACGCCGTCCGCGCGGAACTGGCCGGCGGCCGTATCGGCCTTGGCCGCGGCCGGTGCCACGCCGCGCGTCAGGCTTTCGCGCAGGCTCGACGCCTGCGGATTCGCGACCTTGGTATCGGCCGCGCTGCCGCCGACGATGCCGAAACCGAGCGCGAGACCCAGGGCGAGCGGCAATGCTTTGCGTGATGTCTGCATACGTGATCCTCATCTCAACGGTTGGACACGCCCGCGCGCTTGTGGCGAGCAGGCACGACACGGCTCGCGCGCCGGCTCGATGGAACCGGTGCGGCGAAGCGGTGCAGGGAGATTCGACTGACTGAGGAGGACTAAGCGTCAGGTCGAAAGGAATCGGAACGGAACGGCGGCGGGGAAGCGAACGGCAGGCAGGTGCGGCGACGGCGAAGCGAGCATCGTCATGTCATACCCCTCGGATCGGCATTGATGGCGGTTTGGCAGCCTGCGTGGCGCGACGTGCGTCAGGCCCGGGCTCTCATCTCCTTAGGGCTGCCTATCTAATTGCGAGGTATGTTACAGAATATTTTCGACGACATTGCAATTTATTTTCGAAGGCCGCTTCGGTCCGTCGATCAATCGGCGGCATTGTTCATCGATTGACGTGAAACGCTGCCGAAGCGCGCAATAGCGCGCCGGATTGTACGTAAAAGCGGCGCTGCTCAGCGCGTCGCGCGGCGGTCGCTGCGCGGGCTCACGCCGAAACGCGCGCGATACGTGCGCGAGAAATGAGACGGCGATTCGAAGCCGCATGCGACGCACACCGACGTGATGCTCATGTCGGTCTGCTGCAGCAGCTCGCGGGCGCGATCGAGGCGCAGGTTCAGGTAGAAGCGGGTCGGCGTGTCGTTCAGCGTCGCGCTGAACAGCCGTTCGAGCTGGCGCCGCGTGATCGACACGTCCTGCGCGAGCGCGTCGGAGCCGAGCGGGCTTTCCATGTGCCGCTGCATCGTGTCGATCACGTGGATCAGCTTGCGGTTGTGCACGCCGTAGCGCGCGGCGATCTCGAGCCGCTGGCTGTCCGAGCGTTGCCGGATGCGGCTGACGACGAACTGCTCGGAGATCGCCGCCGCGAGGTCGGCGCCGTGCCGCCTGCCGATCAGGTCGAGCATCATGTCGATCGACGCGGTGCCGCCCGCGCAGGTGATGCGCCGGTCGTCGATCTCGAACAGTTCCTGCGTTGCATTCAGGCCCGGGTAGCGTTCGCGGAACGCGGAGAGCGCTTCCCAGTGCAGCGTGAGCGTTTGCGATGCGTCGAACAGCCCGGCTTCCGCCAGCACGAAGCTGCCGGTGTCGATGCCGCCGAGCGTCGCGCCGTGCCGGTTCTGGCGGCGCAGCCAGTCGCCGAGCGCGCGGTCGTAGCACACGAGCGGATCGAAACCGGCGACGACGAACACCGTCTCGACCTGCGCGACGTCCGCATACGCGGCTTCTGCTGCGACCGGGATGCCGTTGCTCGCGGCGACGGGCGCGCCGTCCGCGCTGATCACGTGCCAGCGGTACAGCTCGGTGCGAAAGCGGTTCGCGACGCGCAGCGGTTCGACCGCCGACATGAAGCCGAGCGCGGAGAAGCCGGGCAGCAACAGGAAGTGGAAATCCTCGGGCATCGGGGCGTGGGGTGGAATCGGGTGGTCGTCACGGACGGACGCGGCGCGGTGCGGTGCGGCGTGCGACCGGACATACGCACGCCGCGCCCGGCTCGCGCAAGTCGGACGTTCAACACACGATTATCGCGGGTTTTGCGAGTGTTCAGCGCGTTTTTGCGCCGCGCACCGTCCGGCGCGCCGTCGTCGAAGGCAGCTCGCCGAACTGGGCCTTGTACGCTTTCGCGAAATGCCCGAGGTGGATGAACCCCCAGCGCGCGGCCGCTTCGCTGATCGGCAGGTCGGATTGCCGTGTATCGAGCAGCAGGCGCCGCACTTGCGCGAGGCGCAGCGAGCGCGTGTAGTTCAGCGGACCGGTCTGCGCGACCGACTGGAAGCTGTTCTGCATCGTGCGCCGGCTCACGCGCAACTGCGTGCACAGGCTCAGGATGTCGACGGGCGCCTCCGGGTGCTCGATCACGTAGTCGTGCACGCGCCGCACGATGTCGGCATGGCACGCATGCGTCAGACGATTCAAAGGCTCGGGCATTCGATACGTGAGCAGATCGACGAGCACGTTCGCGACATCGCTGCGCAGCACGGACTGCGCACGCGCCGTGTCGAACGTATCGGGCGCCGACAGCACGCGTTCGAGCAGCGTCGCGAGCTGCACGCTCGCGCGTTCGCGCGCGGCGACCGGCACGTCGGCGACGCCGCGCCGCAGCGCGCGCTCGTCGAGCCGGAGATCGGCAGCATCCTCGATTTGCTGCATCAGCTCGGAATCGACGACCACGCCGATCAGCGACATGTCGTCGGGCGAATGGAGTTCGAAAGGCGAGCCGCCGCGCGCCAATACGATCGTGCCACCCTCGATGCGCGCATCGCCGAATGCGAAGGTGCCCGAGCCGGTGAGCGGCATGCCGAACACCGTATGGCCGTGCGGCAGGCGCCCGCGCTGGATGACCCGCACGTTCGCCGCTTCCTGGAACAGCTGCACGCCGTCGAGCTCCACTTGCTTGACCGCGCTGCGATACGAGCCGGAGCCGATCTGGTCGTAGCGCTGGTCCCAACCGCGCAGCGCCTCGGCATGCCGGTCCGCGTCGTCGAACATCTGATGAAACACGAGCATGGCGCCTCCGGCGGTCGTTCGGACCGCGCAAGATTAAACCGACCGC
Organism: Burkholderia sp. BCC1640; assembly: GCF_902833125.1. Lineage (NCBI taxonomy): Bacteria > Pseudomonadati > Pseudomonadota > Betaproteobacteria > Burkholderiales > Burkholderiaceae > Burkholderia > Burkholderia sp. BCC1640. The sequence continues at coordinate 117,279 of NZ_CADFEF010000010.1, forward strand.
ACGGTCGGTGCAATACGGATGAGCGCTATTTCCGTGGGGTTTTGGAGGGGGCGGAAGATGTCGACCTCGGGTGCCTTTCAGGCGGTTTTCCAATATCCCGAATCGGCACGCACGCGTTGCCGGTACGGGTGCTGAGCGGATTTATTGTCGAACTACAGTCGCCCCACATAACGTGAATCCCAACTGGAGGCGACATGAGAACAAGGCGACGCACCGCGGCTTTCGCGGCGACGCTGGCGTTCGCGGCGGCGTGGGCCGGCAGCGCATACGCGACGGAAAAGCCCGAGGAACTGGTCGTGCAGAAGATGCCGCCTTGGCATCCGCACGAGGTGTACGTCGTCGATATCGCAATGCCGACGATGACCGACGGGCGCATCTTCGTGTACGACGCCGATGCGAAGAAGCTGCTCGGCCAGATTGACGGCGGTTTCGCGCCCGGCTTCGCGATCTCGCCCGACCGCAAGACGAGCTTCGTTGCGACGACCTATTTCTCGCGCGGCTCGCACGGCACGCGCACCGACGTCGTCGAGATAACCGACAACACGACGCTCGACCACGCAGGCGAGATCGTGATTCCGGCGAAGCATGGGCAGCACGTGCCGTCACCGTACAACACGGCGTTCAGCGCGGACGGCAAGCTGCTGTACATCGCGAACATCACGCCGGCCGCGTCGGTGACGGTGATCGATGCGGTGTCGAGGAAGGTGCTGTCGGAGATCGACACCGCGGCATGCGTGCTCGCCTATCCGTCGGGGAACAATCGCTTCACCGCGCTGTGTGAGAGCGGCAAGGCGCTCACCGTCACACTCGACGCCAACGGCAAGGAGGTGAAGCGCACGATGTCCGACGCATTCATTGACGTCGAAAATGATCCGGCCTTCATCAACGCTTCGCGCTACCACGGCGGTTATCTATTCACGACGTACCACGGCAACGTGCGCAGCGCCGACTTCAGCGGCGACAAGCCGACGTTCGGCAAGTCGTGGTCGTTGCTGAGCGACGCCGAGCGCGCCGAAGGCTGGCGCCCGGGCGGCATGCAGCAGACGGCCGTGCAGGTCGGGCAGAACCGCTACTACGTGCTGATGCACAAGGGCGGCGACGGCACACACAAGGATCCCGGCACGCAGGTCTGGGTGTACGACCTGAAGTCGAAACAGCGTGTCGCGCGCTGGGACCTCGCGCAGCTGAATGTCGATCCGCTGGTGTCGATCCAGGTCAGCGAGGACGAGAAGCCGCTGTTCTACGGACTGACGGGCACGTCCGATCTCGTCGTGATGGACGCGCAAACGGGCAAGCCGCGGCACGTCGAGAAGCAGATCGGCAGCACGTCGACGCTGCTCGTGAACCCGTGAGGCCGCAATGATGCTCGATCCCGTACTCGCCACCAGCGCACAGGCAGGCGCGGCCGTCGTCGTGCTGCTCGGCGCCTTCGCCAAGATGCGACGGCCTGCGACGTTCCGGCAGGCGCTCGCCGGCTATCGCCTGCTGCCCGACGCGCTCACCGCGCCCGTCGCATTCGCGATTCCGCTTGCGGAAGCCGTCTGCGCCACGGCGCTGCTGTTTCCGGATACGCGCATGACCGGCGCGCTCGGCTTGATCGCATTGCTGCTCGTATTCGCGGCCGGCATCGCGATCAACCTCGTGCGCGGCCATACCGATATCGACTGCGGCTGCTCCGGTTTCGCCGCCGCGCGCGCGGACGCGCCGCGCGGCATCGGCTGGCTGCATGTCGCGCGCGTGCTGCTGCTCATCGTGCTGACTGCGACCGCGTTCGTCGAACCGGGCAGCCGCGCGGTCGTGTGGTTCGACTACCTGACGCTGTTCTCTTCCGTGCTACTGATCGTCTGCGCGCTGCTCACCGTCGACGTGCTGCTCGCCAACGTACCACGCCTTTCCCACCTGAGGAATTCATGATGCAAACCGCTCTCACCGTTTCCACAGCCTTGCTGTGGGTCACCGTTCTCGCGCTCGGCGCAATCTGCCTCGCGCTCGTGCGCCAGATCGGCATCCTGTACGAACGCATCATGCCGGCCGGCGCATTGATGATCGACAAGGGGCCGGCGGTCGGCGCGATCGCGCCGACGTTCGAACTGACCGACATTCGCGGCTCGCAGGTGAAGGTCGGCGGTATTGATGCATCGGGCAAGGCGACGCTGCTGTTCTTCCTGTCGCCGACGTGCCCGGTCTGCAAGAAACTGCTGCCGCTGTTGCCGTCGTTGCAGGCGAGTGAATCGACGCCAGTGAACATCGTGCTCGCGAGCGACGGAGATCTCGACGAACACACGCGCTTCGCACAGAAGCACGACCTCGCACGTTTCCCGTACGTGCTGTCGCAGGAGCTGGGCCTTGCGTATCAGATCGGCAAGCTGCCGTACGCGGTGCTGCTCGACGACACCGGTGCCGTGCGCGCAAAGGGGCTCGTCAACACCCGCGAGCATCTCGAGAGCCTGTTCGAAGCGAAGGAGCGTGGCGTTGCATCGCTGCAGCAGTTCGTGCACGGCGATCACGACCATGGCGGTCACGAAGGGCACGCGCAGCACGCGTGACCGGCCGACCCTCTTTCAACGTCAACGGAGAACAACCACATGGGCCTGTTTGATTCATGGTTCGAGCGGTCGGCGCGCGGCGTCGCGCAGCATAGTTCGCGGCGTAGCGCGATGGCGAAGCTCGGCAAGGTGCTGGTCGGATCGGCGATGCTGCCGCTCTTGCCCGTCGATCGCACCGCGTATGCAGCTGATGCGGCGTCGGGCGCATCGGCGGCTTCGGGTGCTGCCGCGCCGGGTGCGAGCGACGATCCGATGAGCTGCGATTACTGGAAATACTGCGCGATCGACGGCTGGCTGTGCAGCTGCTGCGGCGGTACGTCGAGCAGTTGCCCGCCGGGCACGACGCCATCGCCGATCACGTGGATCGGTACGTGCCGCAACCCGCACGACGGGTCGGACTACATCGTGTCGTACAACGATTGCTGCGGCAAGACATCGTGCGGAAAGTGCTTCTGCAATCGCAACGAGCGCGAGAAGCCGCTGTACAAGCTGTCGCTGAACAACGACATCAACTGGTGCATGGCGAACGGAAATTCGAACTACCACTGTTCGGTTTCGGTCCTGCTAGGAGCGGCGAAGCAATGAAAACGAAGCATGGTGGAAAGTTCGTTGTCGCGTGTGTGGCGGCTGTCGCGGGTTTTGCGTTGCCGGGCTTCGCCGATGCGCAGCAGGCCGTTCACTACCCGGCCGGCAAGAGCCTGTTCGATGCGCAGTGCGCGGTGTGTCACCAGGCGGGCGGCAAGGGGCAGGACGGCCTCGCGCCGCCGCTGACCGAGTATCCGGGCAGGTATGCAACGGCCGACGCGGGCCGCGTGCAGCTCGTCGCGACGTTGCTGCACGGGATGTTCGGCGAGATCACGGTGCACGACAAGCGCTACAACTTCAAGATGCCGTCATTCGCGAGTGCGAGCGATGACGATATCGCGAACGTGCTGAACTATGTCGTGTTCGATCTCAACGACAAGCACGGCGACGCGAAGCCGTTCACGGCGGCCGACATTCGCGCGGCGCGCGCGAACGAGATGGACGGCACGGCCGTTCATGCGCAGCGTGCGGTCGTGACGAAGGGGCTGGGGCTTTGAATGCCGTGCGCATGGGCTTGCGTGGCGGCCGGCGCGCGGCGGCGTGCCCGAACGGTTCGTTCATGGCACGGTGCCTGTCTTCGATGCTGGTCACTGCCGCATTCGCGATTGCCGTACCCGCGCATGCCGACGGCGTGATCGACGCGACGCTCGCGCGACAGCACTGGGTGCTCAACTGCATGGGCTGCCACACGGCGACGGGCGGCGGCATTCCGGGCAAGGTGCCGCCGCTCGCGAATTCGCTCGGTTATTTCACACATCTACCGGCGGGACGCGAGTACGTGATGCGCGTGCCCGGCGCGTCGAATTCGGCGCTGTCGGACGAGGATCTCGCCGACGTGCTGAATTGGGTGCTCACGACGATGAACCGCGATGCGCTGCCGCACGACTTCAAGCCTTATACCGCCGCCGAAGTCGCCGCGCATCGGCGTCCGGCGTTTTCGGACGTCGCGACGGTACGCGCCGGGCTGGTCCGCGCACTGCACGAGCGCGGAATCGCGGGTGTGTCCGAGCGGTACTGATCGGCTTTGCCGACGGCGCTTGGGCGCCGGCGTCGTCCGGTTGCCCCTGCTGCGGCGCGACTCGCGGGGGCGCTTCGTCGAGATGGCGGCGGTGCGCCTGCGCCACGCTCAGATCTGCTGCTGGCCGCCATCGACGAACAGCTCGATGCCGTTCACGAAGCTCGCGTCGTCCGACGCGAGGAACAGTGCGGCGCCCGCGATCTCTTCCGGCTCGCCCAGGCGCCCCATCGGAATCTGCGCGGCCAGGTAATCGGCGAGACCTTGCCGTTGCGCGGCGTCCTGGCCGGCGAGGTCGAGCAGGCCCGGCGTGCGGGTTGCGCCCGGGCTGATCGTGTTCACGCGGATGCGGCGCTCCTTCAGATCGAGAATCCAGCTGCGAGCAAACGCGCGCACCGCTGCCTTCGAAGCCGAATACACGCTGAATGCAGCGGTGCCCGCGCTGCCGGCCGTCGAGCCGGTGAGGATCACCGATGCGCCGTCGGCGAGCAGCGGCAACGCCTTTTGCACCGTGAACAGCACGCCTTTCACGTTGCGATTGAAGGTGTCGTCGAAGTGTTCTTCCGTGATGCTGCCGAACGGCAGCATCGAACCGCCGCCGGCGTTCGCGAACAGCACGTCGAGTCGCCCGTGTTCTTCGTTGATTTGCGCATAGAGCGCGTCGAGTTCGTCGAGCTTCGTGGAGTCGACGCGTACGCCCGTCGCGTTGCCGCGGCCTTCGCGGATCGCGTTGACCGCGGCATCGAGTTCGGCCTGCCGGCGGCCGGTCAGGTAGACGTGCGCGCCTTCCGCCGCGAAGCGCTGCGCGGTGGCGAGGCCGATGCCGCTGGTGCCGCCGGTGACGAGTGCGATCTTGTTGTCGAGCTTGCGTGCCATGGTGTTTCTCCTTTCGTTCAGTGAGTGGGTGACTGCGTTTCGGTGTTGCGTGCTGCGATGTAAGGAGAATATCGACGCGCCATTCGTTTCGAAATAGAATTGATCGCAAGTCAACGTTGCAGAAATGAAAAGATGAGGGGAAATGGCCAGGCTGCCTGACTTCGAAGGGCTCGCGATGTTCGCCAAGGTCGCCGAGGAAGGATCGTTCGCGGCGGCGGCGCGCGCGATGGGGGTATCCGTGGCGACCGTTTCGCGCGGCGTCGCCCGTCTGGAAGACCGTTTGGGCGGACGACTTTTCAACCGGACGTCCCGTCAACTGGCGCTCACCGAGTTCGGCCGGACGATCTGCGAAAAGGCCGGCGAGGTGTATCGCCATGCCGAAGAAGCGGAAAGTGCCGCGCGCGAGATGGCCGTGCAGCCGCGCGGGCTGGTGCGCCTCGCGGTGCCGATGTCGTTCGGGTTGCGCTGGGTCGCGCCGCTGCTGCCCGGTTTCTTTCGTGCATATCCGGACGTGTCGATCGACTTGCATCTGTCGGATGCGTCGGTCGACCTGATCGCCGACGGTTTCGATGCCGCATTGCGTATCGCCGCGCTGCCGGATTCGTCGCTGGTGGCCCGGCGGTTGTGTGCAGTGACGCAATACGTGGTGGCATCGCCTGAGTACTTGAAGCGCGAAGGACGGCCCGCGCATCCGCGCGAACTGACGGGGCGGCCATGTCTCTCGTACGCGTATCGGGCGCACAGCGATGTGTGGCGTTTCACGAACGACGCGGGTGACGAGGAGGCGGTCATGCCGAACGGTCCGCTGCGCGTGACGAATGCCGATGCGCTGTTGCCGACGTTGCTCGCCGGTCTCGCGATTGCGGAGCTGCCCGAGTTCATCGCCGGCGAATATCTGGCCGATGGCCGCCTCGAAGCGATCCTGACCGAGTGGTCGTTGACGAGAGGCGGCCTCTACTTCGTCACGCCGTCCGCGCGCGCACGGCCCGCGAAGGTCGCCGCGCTGTCCGACTACTTCGCCGAACATCTGTCGGATCCGTCCTGGCGATGGCCGAAGTGATCGATTGCCGCAGTGCGCCATGCGGCACACCAAAATCCCCTGACGTCAGACGGCTTTCGCTAGAATCGATCATCGTTCAGGTACAAGCGCAGAAATGCATCGGTGCGGCGGTATCCACTACGCGAATGCCGCTCGCGCTCATCCCATGGTTCATCCTTTACCGGAGGCGAACGTGCCAGGCTTACTTCCCGATGTCGACCGCGACGGGCTTCTCGAATATTCGGTGGTGTACACCGACCGGTCGATCAATCACATGTCGCAGCGCTTTCAGGGCGTCATGCGCGATATTTCCGCGGCGCTGAAGAAGGTCTACAACGCGAAGGCGGTGGCGATCGTTCCGGGCAGCGGGACGTTCGGCATGGAAGCCGTTGCGCGCCAGTTCGCGACGGACAAGAAGTGTCTGGTCATCCGCAACGGCTGGTTCAGCTTCCGCTGGTCGCAGATTTTCGACATGGGCCGCATTCCGTCCGAGTCGATCGTGTTGAAGGCGCGTCCGATCGAGCCGGGCAGGCAGGCGGCGTTCGCGCCGGCTCCGATCGAGGAGGTCGTCGCCGCGATTCGCGAACACAAGCCGGATCTGGTCTTTGCTCCGCATGTCGAAACCGCCTCCGGGATGATGTTGCCCGACGCGTATCTGCGCGCGGTGGCCGACGCCGTGCACGCGGTCGGCGGCATGTTCGTGCTCGATTGCATTGCGTCCGGGACGATCTGGGTCGACATGGAGGCGAGCGGCGTCGACGTGCTGATCAGTGCGCCGCAGAAGGGTTGGAGCGCGTCGCCAGGCTGTGCGCTGGTGATGATGAGTCCGCTTGCGCGCGAGCGAATCGATGCGACGACCAGCACCAGTTTTGCATGCGATCTGCGCAAGTGGCTGCAGATCATGGAAGCGTACGAGAACGGCGGGTTCGCGTACCACGCGACGATGCCGACGGACAGCCTCGCGACGCTGCGCGACGTGATCAAGGAAACGGAAGCGTACGGCTTCGACAAGGTGAGGGCGGAACAGCTCGAGCTCGGCACGCGGATTCGTGCGTTGCTGGCGGAGAAAGGGTTCCGGAGCGTGGCGGCGGAAGGCTTCGAGGCGCCGGGCGTCGTCGTGAGCTACACGGACGATGACGACATCCGGTCCGGCAAGAAATTCGTCGACGTCGGCATGCAGATCGCGGCCGGCGTGCCGTTGCAATGCGATGAGCCGGCGGATTTCAAGACGTTCCGGATCGGCTTGTTCGGGCTCGACAAGCTGCATGATGTCGATGCGGCGGTCGGGCGATTTGCTGACGCGTTGGAACGCGTTCTGTAGCGCGCGTTTTCGATCGGCCGAGGTCGGAAGCCGCCAAATCCGGCGATGACTTCCGACCCAAACAAGCCAGACGTTGCCGTTCGTGTAAGCACTGTTGGACTGCGGACGGATTCCCATGCCCGTACTCGACCATTTTGGACAGTGACATGACCGAATGCGCTCTGACATTTGCCAGTCAAACCGAATGGGAAAGCTGGTTGGCGCAAAACGGCGGCACTTCGAGCGGAGTATGGCTGCGTCTGGCGAAAAAAGGTGCCACGCAGCGAACCGTCACCTACGACCAAGCGTTGGAAAGCGCGCTCTGTCATGGCTGGATCGACGGCCAAAAACGGGCTGAGAGCGAGACGTACTGGTTACAACGCTTCACGCCGCGCTCCGAAAAAAGCATCTGGTCCAAACTCAACAAGGACCGGGCCGAAGCGCTGATCGCCGCAGGCAGGATGCGCGCGTCCGGCATGCGCGAGATCGAGAAGGCGCGGCGGGACGGCCGCTGGAAGGCTGCTTATACGTCGGCCAGCAACTCGACCGTGCCGGACGACCTGCAGGTGGCGTTGGACGCAAATTCGAAAGCCAAGGCGTTCTTTGCAACGCTGAATAGCCGCAACCGCTACGCCATCCTGTACCGGATACAGAATGCGAAAAAGCCGGAAACACGGGCGCGTAAAATCGCGGAATTCGTCGACATGCTGAACCGCGGTGAAACCTTCCATCCGTGAATCTTGTGCTTCTGATGGAGATCTTGCAAAACGCGGGCATCGAATCCGTGATGGCCGTTTCGTTCCGGCAGCCGTCATGCGCGGGAAAGGTTGTGTCCGCAACAAATGTCGAAAGTTGTGTCTGCTCGCGTGCGCTTCATTCGGCGATTCGTTGATCGTCCGAAGAATCTCGTCGGCCAGCGCGATGTCCGCACCGGTTGCAATGCAGACCTCAATCCGCCGACCGACGGGGTCGGCCGTAGCCGACCCCGCGTCAACCGCAATTACACGGCCGCGTTGCGATTCGCCTCGATCACCGTCAACGCCGTCATGTTCACGATCCGTCGCACGGTCGCACTGGACGTGAGGATGTTCACCGGCCCGTTGACGCCCAGCAGGAACGGCCCGACCGCAACGTTACTGCCGGCCTCGGTCTTGAGCAGGTTATAGGCGATATTCCCTGCATCGACGTTCGGACACACGAGCAGGTTCGCCGCACCCTTCAGCGGCGACATCGGCAGCAGCCGCGCACGCAGCGCCTCGTCGAGCGCGCAGTCGCCGTGCATCTCGCCATCCGCCTCGATATCCGGCGCATGCGCGCGAATGATTTCCAGCGCCCGGCGCATCTTCACGCCCGAAGCCGCGCTCCCCGACCCGAAGTTCGACCGCGACAGCAGCGCAACCTTCGGCGAGAGATTCAGCCACTCCATCTGCCGCGCGGCCGCGATCGTGAATTCCGCGATCTGCTCCGCATCCGGGTTGTCGTTGACGTGCGTATCGACCAGCGCGACCGTCCGCTGATTCAGCAGCAGGATGTTCATCGCGGCATAGGTCGACGCATCGGGCTTCCTGCCGATCACTTCGTCCACGAATCGCAGGTGATTGTGGTACTCGCCGACCGTCCCGCAGATCATCCCGTCCGCATCGCCGAGCCGCACCATCATCGCGCCGATCAGCGTCAGGCGGCGCCGCATTTCGACGCGCGCCATTTCCTTCGAGATGCCGTCGCGGCAGCGCAATTCCCAATACGTCGTCCAGTATTGCGGGAAACGCTCGTCATATTCCGGATTGGTCACTTCGACATCCTGACCGAGACGCAGGCGCAGGCCGAACCGCTCGATACGCGCGAGCAGCACCTCCGGGCGCCCGACCAGGATCGGACGCGCGAGCTTCTCGTCGACGATGACCTGCACCGCGCGCAGCACGCGCTCGTCCTCGCCCTCGGTGAACACGATGCGTGCCTTGCCGCCGTCACGCACGAGCTGACGCGCGGTCGCGAACAGCGGCTTCATGAACGCGCCCGAGTGGTAGACGAACTGCTGCAGCTGCTCGACGTACGCGTCGAGATCCGCGAGCGGGCGCGTCGCCACGCCGCCTTCGATCGCGGCCTTGGCCACGGCCGGCGCGATGCGAACGATCAGGCGCGGATCGAACGGCTTCGGAATCAGGTATTGCGGACCGAAGGACACTTCATCGCCGCCATAGGCCGCCGCGACGATGTCGTTCTGCTCTTCCTGCGCGAGGCCGGCAATCGCGTGAACCGCGGCGATTTCCATTTCGCGGGTGATCGTCGTTGCGCCCACATCCAGTGCGCCGCGGAAAATGTACGGGAAGCAGAGAACGTTGTTGACCTGGTTCGGGAAATCCGAGCGGCCCGTCGCGATCACGACGTCGTCGCGCGTCGCATGCGCGAGTTCCGGGAAGATTTCCGGCGTCGGATTGGCGAGCGCGAGAATCAGCGGGCGCGCGGCCATCGCCTTCAGCATCTCCGGCTTCAGAATGCCGCCGACCGACAGCCCAAGGAATACGTCGGCGTCGCCGATCACTTCGGACAGCGTGCGCGCGTCGGTTTCCTGCGCGAAGCGTTCCTTGGCGGGATCCATCAGCGTGGTGCGGCCGCGGTAGACGACGCCTTCGATATCCGTCGCCCAGATGTTCGCGACCGGCAGCCCGAGGTCGACGAGCAGGTCCAGGCAGGCCAGCGCCGCGGCACCGGCGCCCGACGTCACGACCTTCACCTCGGAAATCGACTTCCCGACCACCTTCAGCCCGTTGATGAATGCGGCGGCCACGGTAATGGCGGTGCCGTGCTGGTCGTCGTGGAAGACCGGAATCTTCATGCGCTCGCGCAGCTTGCGCTCGACGGTGAAGCACTCCGGCGCCTTGATGTCCTCGAGATTGATGCCGCCGAAGGTGGGCTCGAGGCCGGCGATGATGTCGACGAGCTTGTCCGGATCGGTCTCGTTGATCTCGATGTCGAACACGTCGATCCCCGCGAACTTCTTGAACAGCACGGCCTTGCCTTCCATGACCGGCTTCGACGCGAGCGCGCCGATGTTGCCCAGACCCAGCACGGCGGTGCCGTTGGTGATGACGCCCACCAGATTCCCGCGACTCGTGAAGCGATGCGCGTTCAGCGGCTCGGCGGCGATCGACTCGCACACGCTGGCGACGCCCGGCGTGTAGGCGAGCGCGAGATCGCGCTGCGTCACGAGCGGCTTGCTGGCGACGACGGAGATCTTCCCCGGGGTCGGAAACTCGTGATAGTCGTACGCGGCCTGCTGCTGAGTCTCTGTCTGTTTCATGTTTTTGGGTCCGGGCGTGCGCGCCAGGCCAGTCCCGACGCGATCCATGAGGTGATTCTAGGGATCAGCCATAAGGAGATGATTCTGTTTTAATATCGGTCCATCACTTTTTCATGATGGTATGGCGGTTCGGCAATGACATTCGACGCGAACGACGTGGTCCGGCGGCTCGGTGCGCGCCTGAAGATGCGGCACCTGATGCTGTTGCTGCAGATCCAGCAGCACGGGTCGCTGACGCGCGTCGCGGAGCACATGGCCAGCAGCCAGCCTGCCGTGACGAACGCGCTGTCCGAGCTGGAAAGCATGTTCGGCACGCCACTGTTCGAGCGCTCGTCGCGCGGGATGCGGCCGACCGCGCTCGGCTCGGTCGTTCTCGAGCGCGCCAAGGCGATGCTGAAGGACCTCGACCATCTCGCTCGCGAGATGGAGGCGGTCGCCGCCGGCCACGCGGCCCACCTGCATATCGGCGTGATTCCGTTTATTTCGGGCCAGATGCTGTCGGCGGCGCTCAAGCGGCTGCAATCCCGGATGGAGCGCCGCCTGACCGTGACGATTCATGAAGGCACCAGCGACCAGTTGCTGCTTCAGCTCAAGGACCACAGCGTCGATCTCGTGATCGGGCGGGCGTCGTCGGCGGTCGATCTGGGGCAGGTTTCCTTCGAAGTTCTGTACCAGCAGCAGCCGCGGATGATCGCGAGCCGGCGCCTCGCCGCGAAACTGGCGCGCATGAAGCTCGACTGGGAGAAGCTGCGCGAGCTGGACTGGATTCTCGGCGCGCCGCATACGCCGATGCGGGAGCAGGTGACGGACCTGTTCCTGTCGGCCGGCATCGCGCCGCCCGTGCCGATCGTCGAAAGCTACTCGTCGAAGCTGATCGGCGAAATGATCGCGTCGAGCGACGACGCCGTATCGATCGTGCCGGCCGATATCGCCGAAGAAATGGTGCGCATCGCCGGCGTGGCGATCGTGCCTTACTCGCTGGTCTGGACGTTGCCGCCCATCGCGCTGTTTACGCGCGCCGCCGATTCGCATGCGCCGACGCGGGATCTGCTGGTCCAGGCGCTGCGCGAGATCTGCAGGGAAACCTACGTCGAGGTACCGCGATAACGTGTCGGGTGCCGGCCCGCACCGGCCCGGCCGGAATCGACATCACGCGCGTTCCGGCGCCACAGCCGAAGCACGCTCCGTCGGCATCCATCACGCCGCATCCGGGCAACCCCCGCTTCGCCAAAATTCGCCTCAAACCCCCGCCGTACAAGCCATTGCACGCGCATAGTGGTTTCCACTCATAGTCGCAAATAGTCAAGAAAAGGTCGCCGCCGGTCGTCTTTCGACCAATATGGCTCGTTACTTTTACTCCCACGATGCAGGCCGGGACGCACTCCGCGAACCCGTCGGACATCGGTCCAATCGGGAGAGAAACCATGAAGTCGACAAAGATCGCCGCGTTCGTCGCGGCCGTGCTGGCGACCGGCGCATTCGCGACCGCGGCGCACGCCGAAACGGAAGCAGCGACCTGCCGCAACGTACGCTTCGCGGACATCGGCTGGACCGACATCACGTCCACCACGGCGCTCGCGTCGACGGTGTTCGAAGGGCTCGGCTACAAGCCGACGACGACGATCGCATCGGTGCCGATCTCGTTCGCAGGCCTGAAGAGCAAGCAGCTCGACATCTCGCTCGGCTACTGGTGGCCGGTGCAGCAAAAGCAGCTCCAGCCGTTCCTCGACAGCAAGTCGATCAACGTGGTCGAGCCGCCGAATTTGTCGGGCGCGAAGGCGACGCTCGCGGTGCCGAGCTATGAATACCAGGCCGGCCTGAAGACCTTCGAGGACATCGCGAAACACCGCGCGGAACTCGACGGCAAGATCTACGGGATCGAGCCGGGCAGCAGCGCGAACGCGACGATCCAGAAGATGATCGACACGAACCAGTACGGTCTGGGCGGCTTCAAGCTGGTCGAATCGAGCGAAGCGGGGATGCTCGTGACGGTCGAGCGCGCGATCCGCGAGAAGAAGTGGGTCGTGTTCCTCGGCTGGGAACCGCATCCGATGAACATCCAGATCAGCATGAACTACCTGTCCGGCGGCGATGCGAGTTTCGGCCCGAACTACGGCGAAGCGCGCGTGTACACGCTGACGGCGCCCGACTTCATCTCGCGCTGCCCGAACGCGGGCAAGCTCGTCGAGAACCTGCGCTTCACGACGCAGCTCGAGAACCAGCTGATGCAGTCGGTGATGAACAAGACGAAACCGGCCGACGCCGCGAAGGCATACCTGAAGAAGAATCCGCAGGTGCTCGATGCCTGGCTCGCCGGCGTGAAGACGTTCGACGGCAAGGACGGCCTGCCTGCCGTGAAGGCGTATCTCGGCCTGTAACGGCTCGTGCGCGACGCAAGCGGGCGGCGCGCAGCGACAAATAATCTGCAGTACGACGGAAAACGAGCGACACGAACAGCATCAAGCGAGGGCATTCAGCATGAACCACGAAGTCATCATCACCTGCGCGGTCACCGGCGCGGGCGACACGGTCGGCAAGCATCCGGCGATTCCGGTCACGCCGAAGGAAATCGCGGCCGCCGCGATCGAAGCGGCGAAGGCCGGCGCGACGGTTGCGCACTGCCACGTGCGCGACCCGCAGACGGGCCGCGGCAGCCGCGACCCGAACCTGTACCGCGAAGTGGTCGACCGGATCCGCTCGGCGGACGTCGACGTGATCATCAACCTGACGGCCGGCATGGGCGGTGATCTGGAGATCGGCCCGGGCGAGGACCCGATGCGCTTCGGCAAGGGCACCGATCTCGTCGGCGGCCTCACGCGCCTCGCGCACGTCGAGGAACTGCTGCCGGAAATCTGCACGCTCGACTGCGGCACGCTGAATTTCGGCGACGGCGACTACATCTACGTATCGACGCCCGCGCAACTGCGCGCCGGCGCGAAACGCATCCAGGAACTCGGCGTGAAGCCGGAACTGGAAATCTTCGATACGGGCCATCTGTGGTTCGCGAAGCAGTTGCTGAAGGAAGGGCTGCTCGACGATCCGCCGCTGTTCCAGCTGTGCCTCGGCATTCCGTGGGGCGCGCCGGCCGACACCGGCACGATGAAGGCGATGGTCGACAACCTGCCGCCGGGCGCGCACTGGGCCGGCTTCGGGATCGGCCGCATGCAGATGCCGATGGTCGCGCAGGCGATGCTGCTCGGCGGTCACGTGCGCGTCGGCCTCGAAGACAACATCTGGCTCGATCGCGGCGTGCATGCGACCAACGGCACGCTCGTCGAGCGTGCGCGGGAAATCGTCGAACGCCTCGGCGGCCGCGTGCTGACGCCGGCCGAAGGGCGGCGCAAGCTCGGCCTGCCGGCGCGCGGCGAGCGTCCGCTCGAACGCCGCGCGGTGACCGAATTCGCGTGAGTTTGCAAGGCTGATTTCGATTCAATGCGGCGGCGCGCACGGGCGCGGTCGCCGTCCGATTTCCCCAGATTTGAAGGATGCGTGACATGGCAGTGAAGACCGACATCAAGACGTTCGCCGCGATCGGCACCGGCGTGATCGGCAGCGGATGGATTTGCCGTGCGCTCGCGCACGGTCTCGACGTGGTCGTGTGGGACCCCGCGCCGGGCGCCGAGGAGCGGTTGCGCGCGAACGTCGCGAATGCGTGGCCCGCGCTCGAACGCGTCGGCCTCGCGCCGGGCGCCGATCCCGCGCGGCTGCGCTTCGAGTCGACGATCGAGGCCTGCGTCGCCGACGCGGACTTCATCCAGGAAAGCGCGCCCGAGCGCGAGTCGCTGAAGCTCGAACTGCACGAACAGATCAGCCGCGCGGCGAAGCCCGACGCGATCATCGCGTCGTCGACGTCGGGGCTGCTGCCAACCGACTTCTACGCGCGTGCGACGCACCCGGAGCGCTGCGTGGTCGGCCATCCGTTCAATCCGGTCTACCTGCTGCCGCTCGTCGAGGTGCTCGGCGGCGCACGCACGTCGCCGGAAGCGGTCGAGGCCGCGATGGCGATCTATCGCAAGCTCGGCATGCGGCCGCTGCACGTGCGCAAGGAGGTGCCGGGCTTCATCGCGGACCGGCTGCTCGAAGCGCTGTGGCGCGAGGCGTTGCATCTCGTCAACGAAGGCGTCGCGACGACCGGCGAGATCGACGATGCGATCCGCTTTGGCGCGGGCATCCGCTGGTCGTTCATGGGCACGTTCCTGACCTACACGCTGGCCGGCGGCGATGCCGGCATGCGACACTTCATGCAGCAGTTCGGCCCCGCGCTCGAACTGCCATGGACGAAGCTGGTCGCGCCGAAACTGACCGACGAACTGATCGACAGCGTCGTCGAAGGCACGAGCGAGCAGCAGGGCACGCGCAGCATCAAGGAACTCGAACGCTATCGCGACGAGTGCATCACCGAGGTGCTGAAGGCGATCGCCGCGGTGAAGGCGCGGCACGGGATGCGATTCGAGGACTGAACGAACATGACCGGCGATACCCCGCTGACGATTTACCACGACGTCGTGCGGCCCGAGTGGGTCGACTACAACGGCCACCTGCGCGACGCGTTCTATCTGCTGATCTTCAGCTTCGCGACCGATGCGCTGCTCGACCGCATCGGTCTCGACGATGCCGCGCGTCGCGAGCGGGGCCGCTCGGTCTACACGCTCGAAGCGCACGTGAACTATCTGCAGGAGATCAAGGAAGGCACGCGCGTGCGCGTCGATGCGCGGGTGTTCGCGCATGACGCGAAGCGGCTGCACCTGTATCTCGAGTTGTTCGCGGACGGCCATGACGGCGCGGTGTCGGCGAGCGAGCAGATGCTGCTGCATGTCGACACGCGCGACGGCGCGAAATCGGCGCCGTTCGACGACGACGTCGCCGCGCGCGTGGCCGAACTGCATGCGTTGCAGCGCGATTGCGCGGCGCCCGCGTATGCGGGGCGCGTGATCGGACTGCCGCCGCGTCGCTAGCGTCGACGTTCAACGTTCAAATTTCAGCGTTCAACCCTCGACCGCGGAGCGCACACGATGCTCGAACCGGAAATCGCGACGTTCGTTGCAGCCGTCGACGCGTGGTATCCGGCCGACGCGGCGGCGCGTTCGCCCGTCGAGCAACGCCGCGTCTACGATCGCTTCGCGGCCGCATGGACGCCCGACGAACTGCCGCCCGGCATCGTGCAGCAGGACGCCGCGTGGCACGCGCCGGACGGCCGCGCCATCGCACTCCGGCGCTACGCGCCTGCGCACGGCGAGCCGCGCGGCACCGTGCTGTTCTTTCATGGCGGCGGCTTCGTCGTCGGCTCGCTCGACAGTCACGCGCTGATCACCGCGCAACTGGCCGCCGACACGGGGCTGGCCGTGATCGCGGTCGACTACCGGCTCGCGCCCGAGCATCGTGCGCCGGCCGCGCTTCAGGATTGCCTGGCCGTCACGCGCGCCGCACGCGACGCAACCCGCTGGCCATTCGGCTCGTGCGCGCGACCGCTAACGCTCGCGGGCGACAGTGCGGGCGGCAATCTCGCGGCGGCCGTCGCGACCGCTCTGCGCGACGCGGGCGAAGGCGGCATCGACGGGATCGCACTCGTGTATCCGATGCTCGGCATCGAACCGCAAGCGCCGGCGCGCGAGACGGAAGCGCACGCGCCGATGCTGACGCTCGACGACGTTCATCGCTATCGCGCGCTGTATTGGGGCGATGCGGATGAAACCGCGCTGAACGACGATCCGCTGCTGCGCGCATCCGTGCCGCTTGCGGCGACACGCTTCGGCGGGCTGCCGCCGGTGCTCGCGATCGGCGCGGAACACGATCCGCTGCGCGACGATGCGCGCGTCTACGTCGAACGCATCCTTGCGGCCGGCGGCGCCGCGCGTTACTGGAGGGGAGAGGGGCTGGTGCACGGCTGCTGGCGCGCGCTCGGAACGAGCCCGCAGGCGGCGCGGATGCACCGGATGATCGGCGGGTTTCTGCTCGCACCACACGCGTAGCGGGCGTTTCCGGGAGGCAACGATGCAGGCAGCGCAACACCGTATCGAGGACTGGCGGACCTTTTCCGCCGACGCGGCCATTGCGGCGGCGACGATCGGCGATGGAGCGGTGGACGTCGAGTGGAGCGACACGCGACGATCGCCGTTTCACTTCGACTGGCTGCGCGACAACTGCGCGTGTTCCGCGTGCGTGCACGCGCTCACGCGCGAACAGGTGTTCGAGATCGCCGACGCGCGCGAGGATCTGTCGGCGCTCGCCGTGCATGTCGAAACCGACGGCGCGCTGCGCGTCGAGTGGAACGACGGACATCGCAGCACCTGGTCGCCGGGATGGTTGCGTGCGCATGCATACGACGATGCGTCGCGCGCGGAACGCCAGGCCGCGCACGGGCGGCACGTATGGGCCGGCGACGATGCGACGGCGATCGGCGTGTTCGCGTGGCGTGACGTGATGGAGGACGACGGCGCGTTGCGCGCGTGGCTTGCCGCGTTGCAGCGCACGGGATTGACGCTCGTCGAGGGCGTGCCGGCCGAACTCGGCCGGGTCGACGAGATCGCGCGTCGTGTCGGCCTGATCCGCGAAAGCAATTTCGGCGTGCTGTTCGATGTCGAATCGAAGCCGCGACCGGACAGCAATGCCTATACGTCGCTCAACCTGCCGCCGCACACCGACTTGCCGACGCGTGAATTGCAGCCGGGCGTGCAGTTCCTGCATTGCCTCGCGAACGACGCAACGGGCGGAGACAGCATCTTCCTCGACGGCTTTGCGCTCGCGCAAGCGCTGCGGCGCGACTACCCGGCCGATTTCGAATACCTTGCCTCGACGCCGTTCGAGTTCTGGAACAAGAGTGCGAACAGCGACTACCGCTGCTCGGCGCCGGTGATCGGCCTCGATGCACGCGGCAACGTGACGGAAGTGCGCGTCGCGAACTTCCTGCGCGGGCCGCTCGATGCGCCGGCCGGATCGGTCGCGGCCGTCTATCGCGCGTACCGGCGGTTTCTCGCGCTCGCGCGCGAGCCGCGTTTCCGGGTGCAGCGCCGCCTGCGGGCGGGTGACATGTGGGCGTTCGACAACCGGCGCGTGCTGCATGCGCGCACCGAGTTCGATCCGTCGACGGGCCGCCGGCATCTGCAGGGCTGCTACGTCGATCGCGACGAACTGCTGTCGCGCTGGCGTGTGCTGTCGCGTGCGGCGCCTGCTGCAACCGCTGGGCGTTGACCGACGCATACGGCAACGCCACGCATACCTCGCCGTGGAAAAAGCGCCCGGACGCAGCGCGCCCGGGCGAAGCCACCCGCTGCCGGGCGGCGGAGGTATGCGTTTCACAAAACAAGACGAGCCCGCATCAGGGGCTCGTCCGGGTACAGCTTCGTCGCGCGATGCGCCCGCTAGGGGCGCGTCGGCTTACTGGCCGAAGAAGATCGAGTCGCGCGCGTTCGACGACGCTGCGGCGACCGGGGCGCCCGAGTGGACGACCGGAACCGGTTGCGCGCCGTAGCCGCTGGCGTCGACACCATGAACACGCGCTTCCGCCGACTGGATGTCGTTCGGGTAGTACGGGCTCGACACGCCCGGCTTGTAGCCGGCTTGTTCGAGCTGGACCAGTTCGTTGCGGACTTGCGCGCGGGTCACGGTGCTTTGCGCGAAAGCGCCGAACGAAGCGGACAGGGCGACAGCGGCAACGACTGCGGAAACGAGCGATTTCATGATGACCTCCGGTGTTTTATTGGGTTCGCTTTCGACACCATGTCTGCAGCGATTGACTAAATGTTAGTCACCGGGTCGTGCAGGGTAAACGCTGATTTTGACGATAGATTGTTTCCGGACTGGTAACAGTGAGCCGTTCAATCATGCTTTCACCAAGCTTTCATTTCTGCAGGTGCAATAAGCATGACAAATGTTGAGGCGAGCGGCGCGTGATTCAACGCACCTCGGTCGCCGGGTCGAACGGCGTGGCGGGCGGGCGACCCGCGGCCACGCCCGAGCTCAGGAAATGCACGCCCGTCGCGGCTTCGGATGCCTCCCACAGCAGCGCGGCGGTCGCCACATCGCGCGCCGCGCGCGGCACGCTCGCGGGCGCCGGCAGGCCGCGCGACTCGAACCAGCCGGACGGTCCGATGTACGAGCCGCCGGTGAGGTCGGGCGACGTCGCCGCGTGAATCGCGGGAAGCGCACCTTGATCGGCCGGTTGCGCGAGATAACGGTTCGCCGCGCGCATCAACGCGGCGCGCGTGGGCGAACTGTCCATCGCGGGGCCCGCGAACTGCAGATTGGTCGCCGCGTAGCCGGGGTGCGCGGCGACGCTGATGCCCGCGAACGCCGCGCGCTGGAAGCGGCGCTGCAGTTCGATCGCGAACACGAGGTTCGCGAGCTTGCTGTCGCAGTAGGCGAGATAACGGTTGTAACCGCGCTCGGCCCGCAGGTCGTCGACGCGGATCCGGCCGCCGCGGTTGAAGCCGCTCGACATCGTCACGACCCGCGCGCGCCGCGCGGCGCGCAGCGCGGGCAGCAGATGCCCGGTCAACGCGAAATGGCCGAGGTGATTGGTGCCGAACTGCATCTCGAAGCCGTCCTGCGTGTGTCGCAGCGGCAGGAACATCACGCCGGCGTTGTTGCAGAGGATGTCGACGCGGCCGTGGCGGTCGGAGACGTCGGCGGCGAAGCGCTGGATCGACGCGAGATCGGCGAGGTCGAGCGGATCGACTTCGACCCGGGCGGCGGGATGGAATCGGCGGATCGCATCGGCAGCCTGCGCGCCGCGCGTGGCATCGCGGCAGCCCATCACGACCGTCGCGCCCTTGGCGGCCAGCGTTTCCGCGATCTGCCAGCCGAGCCCGCTGTTGGCGCCGGTCACGACCGCGACTTTGCCACCTTGCGCCGGGACGTGGCGCGCGCTCCATGCATGCATGTCTGCCTCCATCGGCGTGGCCGGTGCGCCACGACGTGTAATCGTTACATTGAATGCTGTAACGATAGTCCGCGCGGGCGGGGCAGACAAGCGGGGGAACTAGACCGGCGGTTCTAGGCCGGCTTGCGTGTCGCGCGACGGACGTTACCGGCTGCCGGCCAGGGCGAGCACTTCGGCGGCGGAGATCATCGCGGCCGCGTTTGCCGGTGCCGGGCGCTCGGCCGGGCGAAAGACTTCGTCGCCGCGCTGGATGACCTGACGCGACAGCGCGCAGGTGCCGGTGCGCTGCGCGAAGCGGCGGCGCCAGCGCTGTTCGCCGTAGTGACAGCGGCCGGGTTCGACCCAGCGGACGACGAGCAGCGTATCGGAGCGTTCCAGAATTTCGACGTGGACGTCGGCGGGATCGAGCACAGGCAGGGATTTGGAGGCCTTCATTTGCCGTTTCCTAAAGCTCGTGCGGTTTCGCTCGTGGCAGTGGATGTCACTACCCAACGGCGATTCCGTAGCGGTTTCCATGAGTGGTGCGCTAAATGTAAGCGTCTGTGACCGGAAAAAACATCCTGTCTGGCTCAAATTACCTTTTGCCGATTTAGAAACAATCGACGCGCATTTTCTTGAAAAACCAACGACAAAAGCGCCCCGGACGCGAACGCCCGGGGCGGAAAATCGGCCCGCGCCACCATGTCTGCTCGCTCAGTCACGTGGACACCGCGGGGGACGGAGGTGCCCGTCAGGGATCTGCGACGGGCGGGGTGCGGTGGTCCGGGCAGCGCGGTCCGGCAACGCCATGATCGCGCGCGTCCCCCGTTGACACCCTGACGGGAACATGACTTTTTTGTCAGTTTCGCCGCGACGGCGGCGCGACACAGGCGCCCGAGGCCGGCGCAAACCCGCGCCGGCATTGGCTTTGCGGGGCAAGTGATTGCTCTGCGGAATCGGAAAAAGACGGTAACCGAAGTACCTCGCACCGCCTGCCGGCCCGATTTTGCCGTTCGGGAAAATACTGAATCACGCGATCGTGACAAATCCGGAATCTGTTCCTATGATTGGTTGGACCTTTAGTCCTTTGTGCCAATTAGTCGGCTCGCCGGCTTCTACAGGAGTGGTGCTCATGAGATTGCAGGGCAAGCGCGCGCTGGTGACGGCGGCCGGGCAGGGTATCGGCCGCGCGACCGCGCTGCGGTTCGCAAGCGAGGGGGCCGACGTGCTGGCGACCGACATCAACGAAGCCGCGCTCGCGCAACTCGCGGCCGACGCCGAACGCGCGGGCGGCAGGCTGGCCACGCGGCGGCTCGACGTGACCGATGCGGGCGACGTGTCGGCACTCGCCGCGCAGGAGCGTGCGTTCGACGTGCTGTTCAACTGCGCGGGGTTCGTGCACCACGGCTCGATCCTCGATTGCGACGATGCCGCGTGGGCGTTCTCGCTGAACCTCAACGTCACGTCGATGTACCGGCTGATCCGCGCGCTGCTGCCGGCGATGCTGGCAGCGGGCGGCGCGTCGATCATCAACATGGCGTCGGCCGCGTCGAGCGTGAAGGGCGTGCCGAACCGCTTCGTCTACGGCACCACCAAGGCGGCCGTGATCGGCCTGACCAAGTCCGTCGCCGCCGATTTCGTCGAGCAGCGCATCCGCTGCAACGCGATCTGCCCGGGCACGATCGAGTCGCCGTCGCTGGAACAGCGGATCGCCGAGCAGGCGCGCACGCGCCAGGTGTCGACCGACACCGTGCGCGAGGCGTTCGTCGCGCGCCAGCCGATGGGCCGCATCGGCACCGCGGACGAAGTGGCTGCGCTGGCGTTGTATCTCGCGTCGGACGAAGCGTCGTTCACGACCGGCGCGATTCACCTGATCGACGGCGGCTGGTCGAACTGACCGCGTCTAGGCGACCGCGTCTAGCCGACCGCGCCGTTTCATTCACTTTCCGTTTCCTCACACAACATGAAACTGCTGAGATTTGGCGACAAACACCACGAAAAGCCCGGCCTGCTCGATGCGCAGGGAAAGATTCGCGACCTGTCTGGCGTGATCGACGACATCGCCGGCGATGCGCTCACACCCGCGTCGCTCGCGCGGCTGCGTGATATCGACCCGTCGTCGCTGCCGCTCGTCGAAGGCACGCCGCGACTCGGCGCGTGCGTCGGCCGCGTCGGCAAATTCATCTGCATCGGGCTCAACTATTCCGACCACGCGGCCGAATCGGGCATGGAAGTCCCGAAGGAGCCGGTCGTGTTCGGCAAATGGACGAGCGCGATCTCGGGCCCGAACGACGACGTCGAGATTCCGCGCGGCTCGGAGAAGACCGACTGGGAAGTCGAGCTCGGCGTGGTGATCGGCCAGGGCGGCCGCTACATCGACGAGGCCGACGCGCTGTCGCACGTCGCCGGCTACTGCGTGGTGAACGACGTGTCGGAGCGCGAGTACCAGCTCGAGCGCGGCGGCACGTGGGACAAGGGCAAGGGCAACGACACGTTCGGCCCGCTTGGGCCCTGGCTCGTGACGGCCGATGAAGTGCCCGATCCGCACGCGCTGCGGCTGTGGCTCGAGGTGGACGGCCACCGCTACCAGAACGGCACGACCGCGACGATGGTGTTCCGTGTGCCGCATCTGATCAGCTATCTGAGCCGCTTCATGAGCCTGCAGCCGGGCGACGTGATCTCGACCGGCACGCCGCCGGGCGTCGGCCTCGGGCAGAAGCCGCCGGTCTATCTGCGCGCCGGGCAGGTGATCACGCTCGGCATCGACGGGCTCGGCGAGCAGCGCCAGCGCACCGTGCAGGCCTGATTTCCTTTTACGGACCGTTCGTCATGCCTATCATTCGATCGATGCGCGTCCTCGACGTGCGCTTCCCGACCTCGCAGCAGCTCGACGGCTCCGATGCGATGAACCCGGACCCCGACTATTCGGCCGCGTACGTCGTGCTGGAAACCGACCACGACGGGCTCGAAGGCCACGGGCTCACGTTCACCATCGGGCGCGGCAACGAAATCTGCTGCGCGGCGATCGACGCGATGCGTCACCTCGTCGTCGGCCTCGACCTCGACTGGATCCGCGAGGACATGGGCCGCTTCTGGCGGCACGTGACGTCGGACAGCCAGTTGCGCTGGATCGGCCCCGACAAGGGCGCGATCCATCTGGCGACGGGCGCCGTCGTCAACGCGGTGTGGGACCTGTGGGCGAAGGCGGTCGGCAAGCCGCTGTGGCGGCTCGTCGCGGACATGAGCCCCGAGGAAATCGTGCGTGCGATCGATTTCCGCTACCTGACCGACTGCCTGACGCAGGACGAGGCGCTCGAGCTGCTGCGTCGGCAGGCGCCGGGCAAGGCCGCGCGGATCGCGACGCTCGAGCGTGAAGGCTACCCGTGCTACACGACGTCGGCGGGCTGGCTCGGCTACAGCGACGACAAGTTGCGCCGGCTGTGCCGTGAGGCGGTGGACGCCGGTTTCGACTACGTGAAGCTGAAGGTGGGCGCGAACCTGGAGGACGACATCCGTCGCGTGACGATCGCGCGCGAGGTGATCGGCCCGGACCGCAAGCTGATGATCGACGCGAACCAGGTGTGGGAAGTCGACGAGGCGATCGACTGGGTGCGCGAGCTGGCCTTCGCGAAACCGTGGTTCATCGAGGAGCCGACGAGCCCCGACGACGTCGAAGGGCATCGCAAGATCCGCGAGGCGATCGCGCCGGTGCAGGTTGCGACCGGCGAGATGTGCCAGAACCGCGTGCTGTTCAAGCAGTTCATCGCGCGCGGCGCGATCGACGTCGTGCAGATCGACGCATGTCGGCTCGGCGGCGTGAACGAGATTCTCGCGGTGATGCTGCTGGCCGCGAAGTACGGGCTGGCGGTGTGTCCGCATGCGGGCGGCGTCGGGCTGTGCGAATACGTGCAACATCTGTCGATGATCGACTACGTGTGCATTTCCGGCACGAAGGAAGGGCGCGTGACCGAATACGTCGATCATCTGCACGAGCATTTCGTCGAACCGTGCGTCGTGCGCGGCGCGGCGTACATGCCGCCGACGGCGCCCGGCTTTTCGATCGAGATGAAGCCCGAATCGCTGGAACGGTATCGATTCCGCGGCTGAAGCGCGTGGCATGCGGCATGCGGCACGAGAACGCACGATGCACCGCGCGCGGCCCGCGCGGCGACAACATGAACGACGGAGACGCGAAGTGGATTTGAATCTGCAAGACAAGATCGTGATCGTGACGGGCGGCGCGTCGGGCATCGGCGCTGCGATCTCGATGCGGCTGGCCGGCGAAGGTGCGATTCCGGTGGTATTCGCGCGCCACACGCCGGACGACGGCTTCTGGCGCGAACTCACGCGCAAGCAGCCGCGTGCCGCGTGCATGTCCGTCGAACTGCAGGACGACGCGCAGTGCCGCGACGCGGTCGCGCAAACCATCGCGCGCTTTGGCTGCATCGACGGCCTCGTCAACAACGCGGGCATCAACGACAGCGTCGGGCTCGATGCCGGGCGCGACGCGTTCGTCGCATCGCTCGAACGCAACCTGGTCCACTACTACGTGATGGCGCATTACTGCGTGCCGCACCTGAAGGCGACGCGCGGCGCGATCGTCAACATCTCGTCGAAGACGGCCGTCACCGGGCAGGGCAACACGAGCGGCTATTGCGCATCGAAGGGCGCGCAACTCGCGCTGACGCGCGAATGGGCCGTCGCATTGCGCGACGACGGCGTGCGCGTGAACGCCGTGATTCCGGCCGAGGTGATGACGCCGCTCTACCAGACCTGGATCGCCGGTTTCGACGATCCCGAAGCGAAGCTCGCGGAAATCGCCGGCAAGGTGCCGCTCGGCAAGCGCTTCACGACTGCCGACGAGATCGCCGACACGGCCGTGTTCCTGCTGTCGGACCGCGCGTCGCACACGACGGGCCAGTGGCTGTTCGTCGACGGCGGCTATACGCATCTCGATCGCGCGATCGGCTGAGGGCATCGAGTCATGCAACCCGATCTGAACCCGACCGCCGCACCCGCCGCGCTGATTGCGCTGACCGGCATCGGCAAGCGCTTTCCGGGCGTGCAGGCGCTCGACGATTGCCGGTTCGACCTGCATGCCGGCGAAGTCCACGCGCTGATGGGCGAGAACGGCGCCGGCAAGTCGACGCTGATGAAGATTCTCGCCGGTGTCTATCAGAAGGACGAAGGCGAGATCCGGATGGACGGCCGCGCGGTGGAGATCGACGATCCGCGCGCCGCGCAGGCGCTCGGCATCGGCATCATCCATCAGGAACTGAACCTGATGAACCACCTGAGCGTCGCGCAGAACATTTTCATCGGGCGCGAGCCGCGCGGCCGCTTCGGCGTGTTCGTCGACGAGGACCAGCTCAACCGCGACGCGGCCGCGATCTTCGCGCGGATGCGGCTCGATCTCGATCCGCGCACGCCGGTCGGCCGGCTGACGGTCGCGAAGCAGCAGATGGTCGAGATCGCGAAGGCGCTGTCGTTCGACTCGCGCGTGCTGATCATGGACGAGCCGACCGCCGCGCTGAACAACGCGGAGATCGCCGAGCTGTTCCGCATCATCGGCGACCTGCGCGCGCACGGTGTCGGTATCGTCTACATCTCGCACAAGATGGACGAACTGCGCCAGATCGCCGATCGCGTGACGGTGATGCGCGACGGCAAGTACGTCGCGACCATGCCGATGGCGGACACGTCGATGGACGCGATCATCGCGATGATGGTCGGCCGCCAGCTCGATACGACGTTCCGCACGCCGCCCGATACGTCGGCCAACGAGGTCGCGCTCGAAGTGCGCGGGCTGTCGCGCGGCCGCGCGATCCGCGACGTCGGCTTCACGGTGCGGCGCGGCGAGATTCTCGGCTTCGCGGGGTTGATGGGCGCGGGCCGCACCGAGGTCGCGCGCGCGGTGTTCGGCGCGGATCCGGTCGACGCGGGCGAGATTCGCGTGCACGGCAAGACCGTGACGATCCGCACGCCGGCCGACGCGGTCGCGCACGGGATCGGTTATCTGTCGGAGGACCGCAAGCACTTCGGGCTCGCGGTCGGGATGGACGTGCAGAACAACATCGCGCTGTCGAGCATGCAGCGCTTCGTGCGCCGCGGCATGTTCCTCGATGCGCGCGGGATGCGCGACACCGCGCAGTCGTACGTGCGGCAGCTCGCGATCCGCACGCCGTCGGTCGCGCAGCCGGCGCGCCTCCTGTCGGGCGGCAACCAGCAGAAGATCGTGATCGCGAAGTGGCTGCTGCGCGACTGCGACATCCTGTTCTTCGACGAGCCGACGCGCGGCATCGACGTCGGCGCGAAAAGCGAGATCTACAAGCTGCTCGACGCGCTCGCCGCCGACGGCAAGGCGATCGTGATGATCTCGTCGGAGTTGCCCGAGGTGCTGCGCATGAGCCACCGGATTCTCGTGATGTGCGAAGGGCGCGTGACCGGCGAGTTGCGCGCGGCCGACGCCACGCAGGAAAAGATCATGCAGCTCGCGACGCAGCGCGAGTCGACCGTATTGTCCTGATTCAGACGCCGATCCTTAGGCTTACAGACCATGTCCAACGATACGCATCCCGTCCCGCCCCTTGCTTCCGGCGACACGCCGGCCGCCGCATCGAGCCTGAAGTCGCGCTTCTTCAACCCGGCCGCGCGGCAGAAGCTGCTCGCGTTCGCGAGCCTCGTGCTGCTGATCGTGTTCTTCAGCTTCGCGTCGTCGAACTTCCTCGAAGTCGACAACCTCGTGGCGATCCTGCAGGCCACCGCCGTGAACGGCGTGCTGGCCGTCGCGTGTACCTACGTGATCATCACGTCGGGCATCGACCTGTCGGTCGGCACGCTGATGACGTTCTGCGCGGTGATGGCCGGCGTCGTGCTGACGAACTGGGGCATGCCGCTGCCGCTCGGCATCCTGGCCGCGCTGTGCTTCGGCGCGCTGTCGGGCAGCGTGTCGGGCTTCGTGATCGCGAAGATGAAGGTGCCGCCGTTCATCGCGACGCTCGGGATGATGATGCTGCTCAAGGGGTTGTCGCTCGTGATCTCGGGCACGCGGCCGATCTACTTCAACGACACGCCGGGCTTCACGTCGATCGCGCAGGATTCGCTGATCGGCAGCCTGATTCCCGCGCTGCCGATTCCGAACGCGGTGCTGATCCTGTTCCTCGTTGCGGTCGGCGCGTCGATCGTGCTGAACCGGACCATCTTCGGCCGCTACACGTTCGCGCTCGGCAGCAACGAGGAAGCGCTGCGCCTGTCCGGCGTGAACGTCGACGCGTGGAAGATCGCCGTCTACACGTTCAGCGGCGCGGTGTGCGGGATCGCCGGGCTCCTGATCGCGTCGCGGCTGAATTCCGCGCAGCCCGCGCTCGGGCAGGGCTACGAGCTCGATGCGATCGCGGCCGTCGTGATCGGCGGCACATCGCTGTCGGGCGGCGCGGGCAGCATCGTCGGCACCATCATCGGCGCGTTCATCATGAGCGTGCTGACCAACGGCCTGCGCATCATGTCGGTCGCGCAGGAATGGCAGACGGTCGTCACGGGCGTGATCATCATCCTCGCCGTCTACGTGGACATCCTGCGCCGGCGCCGCCGCTGACGCACGCACGAACACACATGTGCTTCACCGCCGGCCCGTCCGGCATTTCAGTCGATACCAACCAAGGAGACGCGAAGTGATCAGGAGCAAGGTGTTGAACGCGATCGTCGGACTGACGTTCGCCGTGGGCGTGACGGCCGGCGCGCAGGCGCAGGAAACCTACATCCCGCTGATTTCGAAGGGCTTCCAGCATCAGTTCTGGCAGGCTGTGAAGGCGGGCGCGATGCAGGCGGCGAAGGACTACAAGGTGAAGGTGACGTTCGAAGGCCCCGAAACCGAGGCGATGGTCGACAAGCAGATCGACATGCTGTCCGCCGCGATCGCGAAGAAGCCGGCGGCGCTGGGCTTCGCGGCGCTCGACAGCAAGGCCGCGCTGCCGCTCCTGAAGAAGGCGCAGGCCGAGAAGATCCCGGTGATCGCGTTCGACTCGGGCGTCGACAGCGACATCCCGGTGACGACCGCCGCGACCAACAACAAGGCCGCCGCCGCGCTCGCCGCCGACAAGCTCGCCGCGCTGATCGGCGACGAGGGCGAGGTGGCCGTGGTCGCGCACGACCAGACGAGCCGCACCGGCATCGATCGCCGCGACGGCTTTCTCGAACGGATGAAATCGGCGCACCCGAAGGTGCGGATCGTGACCGTGCAGTACGGCGAAGGCGACCAGCTGAAGTCGACCGAAGTGACGAAGTCGATCCTGCAGGCATACCCGAAGCTCAAGGGCTTGTTCGGCACCAACGAAGGCTCGGCGATCGGCGTGGTGAACGGCGTGCGCGAGATGAAGCGCAAGGTCGTGATCATCGGTTACGATTCCGGCAAGCAGCAGAAGGACGCGATCCGCAGCGGGATGATGGCCGGCGCGATCACGCAGAATCCGGTCGGGATCGGCTACAAGACCGTCGAGGCGGCCGTGAAGGCGATCAAGGGCGAGAAGCTGCCGAAGGTCATCGATACCGGTTTCTACTGGTACGACAAGACCAACATCGACGACCCGAAGATCACGGCGGTGTTGTACGACTGAACGTGACGTGACACGGCGAACGACGGCGAAACGCGAGGACACCATGGGCGCAGTGCGCATCGATTCTCATCAGCACTTCTGGCGTTATCGCGCGGCCGACTTTCCGTGGATCGGCGCCGGCATGGGCGTGCTCGCCCGCGATTACATGCCCGACGCGCTGTGGCCGCAGATGCATGCGCAGGCGCTCGGTGCATCGATCGCGGTGCAGGCGCGCGTCGGACGCGACGAGACGGCGTTCCTGCTCGATCTCGCCCGCGACGAAGCGCGCATCGCGGCCGTGGTCGGCTGGGAGGACCTCGGTGCGCCGGCGCTCGCCGACCGTATCGCTGAATGGCGCAGCCCGAAGCTGCGCGGCTTTCGTCACCTGCTGCAGGACGAAGCCGACGTCGGCGCGTTTGTCGCGGATCCCGCGTTCAATCGCGGCGTCGCCTGGCTGCAGGCGAACGGCTACGTGTACGACGTACTCGTGTTCGAACGTCAGTTGCGCGACGTGCGCGCGTTCTGCGCGCGGCACGATGCGCACTGGCTCGTGCTCGATCACGCGAGCAAGCCCGCGCTCGCCGAGTTCGACCGCGACGACACCGCGCTCGCCCGCTGGCGCGCCGGGCTGCGCGAGCTTGGCGCGCTGCCGCACGTCGTGTGCAAGCTGTCGGGGCTCGTGACCGAGACGGACTGGCGGCGCGGCCTGCGCGGGCAGGACATCCGCCATATCGAGCAATGCCTCGATGCGGCGCTCGACGCGTTCGGCCCGCAGCGGCTGATGTTCGGTTCGGACTGGCCCGTGTGCCTGCTCGCGGCGTCGTACGACGAAGTGGCGTCGCTGGTCGAGCGCTGGGCCGAAGCGCGGTTGTCGGCGGCCGAGCGCGACGCGTTGTGGGGCGGTACGGCCGCGCGGTGCTATGCGGTGCCGGGCGATACGAAGCCCGGCATATAGAATAGGCGCGAACGGCCTGACGATCCCGCATTCGTCAGACCGTCCGCCACGCAACCGCTTACCTGTATCAACGTATGTCCATCCAGCCGATTCAGAACCGCCGCCTCTACCAGCAGATCGCCGACAAGCTCAGCGCGATGATCGAGTCAGGCGACTTCCCGCCGGGCAGCTACCTGCCGCCCGAGCGCGAACTGGCCGAGCAGTTCGGCGTGTCGCGCACGTCGGTGCGCGAGGCGCTGATCGCGCTCGAGGTGAACGGTCTCGTGAGCGTGCGTGTCGGCGACGGCGTGAAGGTGCGCCAGCCCGAGGCGGCCACCGCACCGCAACCGCAGATCGACACGACGGTCGCGCCGTTCTCGATCGTCGAAATCGATCCGGAGCTCGGCATCGCGATCGACCTCGATACCGAAATCCCGCCGTTCGCGCTGCTGCAGGCGCGCCGGCTGATCGAGCCAGAAGCCGCGTCGCTCGCCGCGAAACATGGCTCGGACGCGCAGATCGAAGGGATTCACGAGGCGTTCCTGCGCAACCAGGAAGACAACCGCAGCGGCTCGCTCACGCATCCGGGCGACCGGCTGTTCCATATCCGTATCGCGGAAGCGAGCGACAACCCCGCGTATGCGCTGATGATCAAGCAGCTGCTCGCGCACAAGTACGACCTGATGTTCCAGCGGCTGCAGTCGCTGTACATGCCGAACGACATGCCGCATCGGTCGGAGCTCGAACACCGCGCGATCCTCGACGCGATCCGCGCGCGCGACCCGGAGGCCGCGCGCCGCGCGATGGCCGAGCATCTCGACGAAGTGATCCGGATCTTCGGCCGCGCGCTCGACTGAGCGCGGGCGATCGGCATCAGAAGCGGTCGGCGCGGTAGGGCGTCGGATCGGTGAACGGCGTCTCGCCGGTCATCATCTCGGCCAGCAGGCGGCCGGAGACGGGGCCGAGCGTCAACCCGTGATGGTTGTGCCCGAACGAGAACCACAGCCCGCGATGCGCGGGCGCGGGGCCGATCACCGGCCGCATGTCGGGCGTGCACGGCCGGAAGCCGAGCCACGGGTGCGGGTCGAGCCGCTCGCCGAAGCCGAACACCGGGCGCGCGACGCGTTCCGCGCGATCGAGCTGCACGCCCGTCGGCGGCAGGCCGCGTCGGGCGATCTCGACGCCGGTGGTCAACCGCAATCCGCGCCGCATCGGCGCGATCACGTAGCCGTATTCGCGATCGACGATCGGCGCCGATGGCGCGCCGCGTTCGGACGGCGCGTAGTGCATGTGATAGCCGCGCTTCTCGCGCAGCGGAATCTTGTAGCCGAACTTGCCGAACACCGTGTCGGACCACGGGCCGAGCGCGACGACGACGGCCGGCGCAGCGATCCTGCCGTCGTGCGTCGTGACCTGCCAGCCGGGCGACAGCGCGTCGAGGCTCGCGGCATCGCCGGTGAGCAGCGTGCCGCCGCCTTGCACGAAGAGTTGCGCATAGGTTTTGACGAGCGCGGACGGATCGACGACGCTTTTCGGATCGAGCCAGTGCAGCGCGCCGCAGAAGCCCGCGGCGAGGCTCGGTTCTTGTGCGCGAAGTGCCGCGGCATCGAGCGGCGTGATGCCGAGCCCGTGGCGGCGCGCGGTGAGTCCCGCATCGGCGACCGCGCGGTCGAACGCGGCCGGCGTGCGGAACGCTTCCATCCAGCCGCTGGCGCGCACCAGTTCGCCGGCGCCGGCGCGCGCGATCAGCGCGTCGTGCTCGACGATGCAGCGCTCGATCAGCGGCAGCATGTCACGCGAGGCTGCCGCGTGACGCAGCGGCGCCGATTCCCACCAGAAGCGCGCGAGCCACGGCGCGAACGCAGGCAGCGACGCGCTGTGCCAATAGAGATCGGTGGAGCGGTTGAGCGCATAGCGCATCAGCGTGAACGGGCTGCGCGGGAACGGATACGGTTCGATCGACGAGCGCTCGATCAGCCCCGCGTTGCCGAAGCTCGTGCCTTCGCCGGGCGCGCCGCGGTCGACGAGAGCGACCTTGCGGCCGCGATCCTGCAGGTGCAGCGCGGCGGAGACGCCGACGATGCCCGCGCCCAGAACGATTACGTCGAAGTCCATGAGGGAAGACGAGATAGACGGTTGATGATCGACACTCGGCGTCGGCGACGCGCGCGACGGTCCGGTGCGCGGAACTGCAATCGAATGATCAGCAAGGATACTCGGGAACGCGGTGATGTGCGAATTGCGCTGCGATGTCCTCCCGCACGCGTGAATGTTCGTCGTGTCGAGCGTCGCCTGACGGATCCGTTGCGTCCGGCGACGGAATCGCGCTATGACTTCCCCCGGCTTCGCATCGGTGCGCGGGGGAAACCGGTCCGGCAGCGCCACTGCGGAACGTATGAAGTTTGCGTCGCGCTGTCGTCCCGTCGGCTGATCAATCTCCGGCATCGCATCGCCACGAACAGCGCCGATTCCGCATACTTTCCGACATGAATCGCGGGTGTATCCCACTGGTTTGGGATACGAATTTTTACCTAAGATGGAAGCACTCGTGCGCGCGACACGGTGCCTGCGCGCGCACGGCAGGCAGGAGGCAGGGCCGGGAACGACTGCAGCAGATGTTTCCATCATGGATGCGAGTGTGTGCGCGACGGCCGCGAGTCATGCGGCCGCATCGACGCCAGCGGGCGCGGCGGCAATCGCCGCGCGGACGGCGTCCGGCCGGTCGGGCCGAGTCGCCGGATTGCGCCACGCGTTCATCGCAATCGTTTGCGTTCTGAGCGTTGCCCCGGCCGTTCTTGCCGGGGCGCCTGGCGATGCCGACGAGCCGAACGACACGGTGCGGCTCGTCGGCACCACGACACCCGTCAATCCCACGAGTCCCGCCTTTTCGTCACACGACTCCGCCGTACGCCAGGTCGTGCTCGGCATCGTCAGTTTCACGCGCTGGCCGACGACGCCCGTTCGCCTGCATCTGTGCGTGACGGGCAGGCCCGACTACGCCGGCGACCTGTCCGACTCGATGCAGGCCGGCTCGACCGTGCTCGACGTGCAGCGGGTCCGCTTCGACGACCCCGCGCTCGGCGTCGCATGCGACGTCGTGTATCTCGGCGCGCTCGGAAGCGACGAGCGAAAGCGGGTACGAACCGCGCTGGTCGGCCGTCCGGTGCTGACCATCGCCGAACACGATCCGTCGTGCACCGCAGGCAGCATGTTCTGTCTCGCGGTCGAAGGCGAACACGTCACGTTCGACATCAATCTCGACGCCGTCGCGCGCAGTGGCGTGCGCGTGCATCCGAACGTGCTCAATCTCGCGCGGCGGACGCTGACGCCATGACACGTTCCGCACCCTCCATTTCGCCTTCGCGTGTGTCGCGCCCGACGCTGCAAAGCGTGTTGCGCCGCGCGCATTTGCGCCTCGCGTTCGTCGCGGTCGCGATGGCCGCCGTGTCGCTGATCGTCGTCGCCGTGATCGCGCTGCGCGCGTACGCCGGCAACAACCTGAACCTGCTGGCGCGCTCGCTCGGTTACACGGTCGAGGCGGCGCTCGTGTTCGGCGACCGCGTCGCGGCGAACGAGGCGATCGCGATGATTGCCACCGACGAGGACGTCGCGCAGGTGGTGGTCACCGATGGCAAAGGCCAGTTGTTCGCGACGTGGAAGCTACCCGCCGAAGGCCGGATCGCCCGGCTCGAGCGCGGCGTCGCGGCGCTGGCGCTGCCGGGACCCGTGAGCGCCCCGGTGATGCACGACGGCATCGTCGTCGGCCAGGTCATCGTGCGCGGTCGCGGGCATCAGTTCTTCGGATTCCTGCTCGGCAGCATCGGCGGCATTCTCGGCGGCCTGGCCGTCAGCGTGCTCGGCGCATATGTCAGCTCGAAGCGTTTGCTGCGCAACATCGTCGCGCCGCTGCGCGCGCTGGCCGGCGTCGCGCACGCCGTGCGGCGCGAGCGCGCGTTCGCGCGTCGCGTCGAGCCGGTGGCGATCGCCGAACTGAATCAGCTCGGCGACGACTTCAATGCATTGCTCGACGAATTCGAAGACTGGCAGAACACGTTGCGCGACGAAAACGCGTCGCTCGAACACAAGGCCACGCACGATGCGCTCACGGGACTGCCCAACCGCGTGCAGTTCGAGTCGCGTCTGTCGCTTGCACTCTGCGACGCCGTCGTGACGGGGCAGCGGGTCGCCATCCTGTATCTCGACTGCGACCGCTTCAAGGAAATCAACGACGGCCTCGGCCACGATGCCGGCGACGCGGTGCTGATCGGCGTGGCGGCGCGGTTGCGCGCGCAGGTGCGCGAGACCGATCTCGTCGCTCGGCTGGGCGGCGATGAATTCGCGGTGATGCTGACCGCTGTGCGCGATACGGACAGCGTGTGCCGGATCGCCGACGAGATCTTGTCCGGCATGGTGCCGTCGATCGAACTGCCCGACGGACGCATGGTGGCCACCATGATGAGTGCCGGTATTGCGCTGTATCCCGATCATGCGTCCGACGCGAGCGGCTTGCTGCGCGCGTCGGATGCCGCGATGTACCGCGCCAAGCGTGCGCGGCCGGGGTCGTGGCAGCTGGCGGAGGGCGTAGCGGGACGGGTTTGATGTCTATCGTTTCGCGCCGCGGGCGAGGCCGCGGCGGCGGGATAATAAGCGCGCGCGAAGCGGGCGCGTACGAAGGGGGCGATCATGGATGACTCGTTGCCTGTGAGCATTGGGAGGATGTGCGTCGCGAGCGCGGTGCTTCTGTGCCTGCTGCTCGGCGGATGCAAGACGTCGCCGCTTCATCGTGGGCTCACGCAGACGCAGGTCACGGCGCTGAAGTCGGCTGGCTTCCAGGAGACCGAGCAGGGGTTCGAGTTCGGGTCGACGGGGCCGATTCTGTTCGATTTCGATCGGTACAACCTCAAGCCGGATGTCAGGCGGATCGTCGAGCGGATCGGCAGGACGTTGAGGTCGGCGGGGATCAACGGGGTGCGGGTTTATGGATACTCCGACGAGGAAGGGGAGGCTGCTTACGATCTCGAGTTGTCACGGCGGCGGGCGGAGGTGGTGGCGATCGAGTTGGTGGATGTCGGGCTGGACGGAAAGCGGATTGCGGTTGTCGGGAAGGGGAAGAGCGATCCGGTGGGCGATAACCGGACACCAGCGGGGAGAATGCAGAATCGGCGGGCGGCGATCGTGGTTTCGCCGAGGTGAGGTGCGTCACGTCTGGATGATCAGCGACGTCAGTTGCCCTGCGCGCGCCACTTCCGTCTTTGTATCGATCGACTTGATCAAGCTTGTGTGCCGCGTGTGGTGCAATGCGAGCAAACTGAGTCAGATCTATCGCGAGGAAGGCACATGCTCAACATAAGCGCAACGTTTCATATCTCGGCGGACGTCGCCGAGCCCAAGGTTCGTGGCGTGCGTAGCGGGTACGCACCCCACCACAGGCTGCCGTTCATTGACCATCTATTCAGTGGACACCATTCCTACGTAGACAACGACCTGCACTACCCGGGAGAGGCCCTGAAGGCTGACATTGCATTCGCGAGTTGGGCGCAATTTTCCGAACACGTAAAAGTCGGAGAGAGGATTGAGGTCCTCGAACTTGAACGGGCAGTGGGCTATCTGATCGTCAACGAAATTTACGGCCATCAAGGCTGAGTGCGCTACAACTGTGAATAGCCGCTGTCCTGCAATTCGAGGAGCAGCTTCCGGTCGCTGCGATCCCTGCGTCCGGCAGTAGTCGGCCATGAGCGGTTGGTCAAGCGAGCCGTTGGAAGCTCATTCGAGAGTCCGTTTTAACACCAGTTGCAGACGCTACAGGGGACGCGTTGTGGCACCTATGCCGATGGGCAAAGCTACGAGGGGTTGGCTTCAGGTATGGCGGTCTTGGAAACTCATAGTCTGCAATTCGAAGATTTGAGCTAAGTTGGGTGCTCAATCTAGCTCCTGTTGGCTACGTTCCATGCAATCTCGCTCTGTGTTTGTGGGACCTGTTACTTGATATGAGCGACCGCTTCAATGGCGCACGGACTTTGAAAATCCGACCTCGAAGCGGAGGATTGTCCGACGACGTTCTGTCAGAATACCCGATTAATCCCCCTGACCGACCGCGGAATGGAACTCAGACAACTACGCTATTTTCTCAGCGTCGTGGAACACGGAAGCATGGGCAAGGCAGCGCTTGAACTCGGCGTGGTGACCTCGGCATTGAGTCAGCAGATCAGCCGTCTCGAAGGCGAACTGTCCACGCGTCTGCTGCAACGCACCTCGGGCGGCGTCGTTCCGACCGACGCAGGTTTGGCGTTCTGGCGTCAAGCGCAACTCGCGCTGCGTCATATCGACGATGCCGCGCTCGCTGCACGCTCAGCCCGTCTGTCGGGCCATGTCAGCGTCGGCATGGCGCCGAGCACGGCGAGCGTGCTGGGTGTCGCATTCATGCAGGCCATGCGCTCGCGCTATCCCGATGTGCGGCTGCACATGGTCGAAAGTCTCTCCGGCTATCTGGCATCCATGTTGAGCGCGCGTCAGATCGATCTCGCCGTGCTGTTCCGCGAGGAGTCCGCGCAACGCTGGAGTGTGCTGCCGCTGCTGGATGAGCGGCTGTTCCTGATCGGCGCGAGCGATCTCAATGGCATGCCGACGAGCGCATCCGTCCGGCTCAAAAATCTCGGCAGGCTTCCGCTGATTCTCCCCAGCAGCACGCACGGGCTGCGTTCGCTGCTGCTGTCAGCATTCAGACGCGCCGAGTACGAGCCGAACATCGTCGCCGAAGTCGACGGCCTCGCGCTCCTGATGGACTTCGTCCGCACCGGCATCGGCGCGACGATACAGCCGGGCGCGGCGCTCGCAAGGCCCGAGAACGTGATATTGACGAGCGTGCCCGTCGCCGAGAAATACGCCACGCGGCCCAACATGCTCGCCAGCATCTCCGATGACGAACTGTCTCCCGCCGGTCTCGCCGCGCGCGTGGTGCTCGCCGATGTCGCCCGTCAACTAGTGCGGGAAGGCCGCTGGCCCGGCGCACGGCTGCGGGAACGTCAGCCTTCACAAAAAGTGAACACCCGTTGACGGCTGGCTCGTAGCGGCGCGGACACGAGGCCTTTACGATTTGCCAAAAAGGAGGCAAGTCTGATGGTCGATGTGCTCGTAATCGGAGGAGGCAATGCCGCGCTGTGCGCCGCATTGATGGCGCGCGAAGCGGGCGCCTCGGTGGTGCTTCTCGAATCCGCGCCGCGCGAATGGCGCGGCGGCAACTCGCAACACACGCGCAATCTGCGCTGCATGCACGATGCCCCCCAGGACGTTCTCGTCGATGCCTATCCGGAAGAGGAATTCTGGCAGGACCTGTTGAAAGTCACCGGCGGCATCACGAACGAGCATCTCGCGCGGTTGACGATCCGCGCGTCGTCGTCGTGCCGGCCGTGGATGCGGAAGCACGGCGTACGCTTCCAGCCGCCGCTGTCCGGTGCGCTGCACGTGGCACGCACCAATGCGTTCTTCATGGGCGGCGGCAAGGCGCTCGTCAACGCGTATTACCGCAGCGCCGAAGCACTCGGCGTCGATATCCGCTATGAAACGCCCGTCGATTCGCTTGAACTCGACGGTAGCCATTTCATCGCAGCGCGAAGCGGCCGCCAGCGCTTCGAGGCGCACGCCTGCGTGCTGGCGGCGGGCGGCTTTGAATCAAATCGCGAATGGCTGCGCGAAGCGTGGGGGCAAAACGAGCGCGGCGAATGGCCCGCCGACAACTTCCTGATTCGCGGCACGCGCTTCAACCAGGGCGTGCTCATCAAGCATATGGCTGACGCCGGTGCCGACATGATCGGCGACCCGTCGCAGTCGCATTGCGTCGCCATCGATGCACGCGCCCCGCTGTATGACGGTGGCATCTGCACGCGCATCGACTGCGTGTCGCTGGGCGTCGTGGTGAATCGTGACGCCGAGCGCTTTTACGACGAAGGCGAGGATTTCTGGCCGAAGCGCTATGCAATCTGGGGACGGCTCGTTGCGCATCAGCCGGGGCAGATCGGCTATTCGATCATCGACTCGAAAGCAATCGGCCGCTTCATGCCGCCGGTGTTTCCGGGCGAAAAGGCCGACACGCTGCCGGAACTCGCGCGCAAGCTCGGGCTGCCGGAAGCACGTTTCATGGAAACGCTCACGCGCTATAACGATTCGTGCCGCGACGGCACCTTCGATCACACCGCACTCGACGACTGCCACACGGAAGGTCTCGAGCCGCCCAAGACGCATTGGGCGCGTCGCATCGAGACGCCGCCGTTCTACGGTTATGCGTTGCGGCCAGGCATCACGTTCACGTATCTCGGACTGAAGACCAACGACCGCGCGCAGGTTCATTTCGGCGGCACCGCCAGTGAGAACCTGTTCGTGGCCGGCGAAATGATGGCCGGCAACGTGCTCGGCAAGGGCTATACAGCGGGCGTCGGCATGTCGATCGGCACGGCCTTCGGGCGCATTGCCGGGACGCAGGCTGCCCGCGCCGCACTCAAAACAACGGAGGCAACCCGTGCAGCAGTCTGACCCGCTCGCGCCCGAACACACGCGCATGGCCTTTTCGGTCGATACGAAAAAAACGCCACGCGACAGCACAGCGCGCGTGATTCCCATTGTGCCGATGAGCGCCAGCGAAACCGAAGTCGCTCGGCAGATGCAGATCTGCAACGCCTGCCGCTACTGCGAGGGCTTCTGCGCCGTGTTCCCTGCCATGACGCGCCGCCTGGAATTTGGCAAGGCGGACGTCAACTATCTGGCGAATCTCTGCCACAACTGCGGAGCGTGCTATCACGCGTGCCAATACGCGCCGCCGCATGAGTTCGGCGTGAACGTGCCGAAAGCGATGGCCGAAGTCCGGCTCGAAACCTACACCGAGTATGCGTTTCCCGCGTCGTTCGGCGCGCTGTACAAGCGCAACGGCTTGACTGTGTCGGTCGCGCTGGCGGCCGGGCTCGCGCTGTTTCTGCTGCTCGGTACGGCATTGCACGGCGGCTTGTCCGGCGATGTCGCACCCGCGAACTTCTACGCGATATTCCCGCACAACCTGCTCGCGGTGATGTTCGGCATCGTTTTCCTGTTCGCCATTCTCGCGCTCGGTATGGGCGTCACGCGCTTCTGGCGCGACGTATCGGCAGGAACGGCGAGCGCGAGCGCGCCGGCCGTCGCGGAAGCGGCCAGGAACGCACTGACGCTCAAGTACCTGGACGGCGGCCACGGCGACGGCTGCAACGAAGGGAACGATACGTTCACGCTGGCGCGGCGCCGTTTCCATCACCTGACGTTCTACGGCTTCATTCTGTGCTTTGCGGCGACCGCCGTCGCGACGCTCTATCACTACGCCTTCGGCCTGGAAGCGCCGTATCCGTTTCTGAGCGTGCCGGTGCTGCTGGGAACCGCAGGCGGAATCGGACTGATTGCGGGGCCGGCGGGACTGCTGTGGCTGAACCTGAAACGCGTTCCGGAGCGCGGCGATGCCCGTCAGCGTCCGATGGACCGCGGCTTCATCGCGCTCCTGCTTCTGACGAGCACATCCGGTCTCGCACTGCTCGCGCTCCGCACGACCTCGGCGATGCCGTCGCTGCTCGCGATTCATCTTGGCATCGTGATGGCGCTGTTCGCCACGCTGCCTTACGGCAAGTTCGCGCACGGCATCTTCCGCTCGGCGGCGTTGCTCAAATCGTCGATAGAGAAGCGGCAACGCAACACACTGAGCCTCAGTTCGGATTAGCAAGTCACTAGGGTGCGCCTTGGGCGCTCTTCACTATAGATAAGAAGCAGGAGACGCAATGAACCGTACCGAACCGATCGCCGCGACGTCCGGCGTTTCGCCCATGACGAGGGCCGCCGCCGTGTTGCGTGTGACGAGCGGCAATTTCATCGAACAGTTCGATTTCTTTCTGTTCGGCTTCTACGCGACATCGATCTCGAAGATATTCTTCCCGTCTACCAGCGAGTTCGCCTCGCTGATGCTCACCTTCGCCGTGTTCGGCGCGGGCTTTCTGATGCGTCCGCTCGGCGCGATCTTTCTCGGCGCGTATATC
This sequence comes from Burkholderia sp. BCC1640, assembly GCF_902833125.1. Taxonomy (NCBI): domain Bacteria; kingdom Pseudomonadati; phylum Pseudomonadota; class Betaproteobacteria; order Burkholderiales; family Burkholderiaceae; genus Burkholderia; species Burkholderia sp. BCC1640. The sequence goes on from NZ_CADFEF010000010.1 coordinate 156,363, forward strand.
GACAAGGTTGGACGACGCACCGGGCTGATCGTTACGCTGTCGATTATGGCGAGCGGCACCATTCTGATTGCCTGCGTGCCTGGGTATGCGACCATCGGTCTGCTCGCGCCGGCGCTCGTGCTGCTCGGGCGTCTGTTGCAGGGTTTTTCCGCAGGAGCCGAACTCGGCGGCGTATCCGTCTATCTTGCGGAAATGGCAACGCCCGGCAACAAAGGTTTCTACACGAGTTGGCAGTCGGCGAGCCAGCAGGTGGCCATCGTCGTGGCGGCGGCCATCGGTTACAGTCTGAACGAGTGGTTGTCCGCACAGCAGATCGCCGCATGGGGCTGGCGCGTGCCGTTCTTTATCGGCTGTGCGATCGTGCCGTTCCTGTTCGTGTTGCGCCGCTCGCTGCAGGAAACCGCAGCGTTCGAAGCGCGGCGGCATCATCCTCAGGCACTCGACATTTTTGCGATGCTGCTCGGCAACTGGCGCACCGTGATCGGCGGCATGCTGCTGACGGCAATGACCACCACCACCTTCTATCTCATCACGGTCTATACACCGACCTTCGGCAAGTCGGTACTGAAGCTGTCCACCTCTGACAGCTTGATGGCGACGCTGCTTGTGGCTGCATCGAATTTCGTCTGGCTTCCGATCGGCGGCACGATCTCCGACCGCATCGGCCGCAAGCCGTTGCTGCTCGCCATTTCCGTACTGGCGATTTTCACGGCGTATCCGGCGCTGTCCTGGCTTGCCGATGCGCCGAGCTTTGCGCGCATGCTGATCGTGCTGCTGTGGTTCTCGTTCTTCTTCGGCATGTATAACGGCGCGATGGTCGCCGCGCTCACCGAAGTGATGCCGGTCGAAGTGCGCGTCGCGGGTTTCTCGCTGGCGTTCAGTCTCGCGACGGCGCTGTTCGGCGGCTTTACGCCGGCGGTATCGACATATCTGATTCAGGTCCTGCACGACAAGGCCGCCCCCGGCTACTGGCTGAGCTTCGCCGCGCTCTGCGGCTTGTGCGCGACGCTCGGGCTGTACCGTCGCCGCGCGGACAGCAACGCGTCGGCGGCATCGTCGGCCTGATAACGATTGCATCAGCGCGTTTCAGTCACCCCGGCTTCGCGCCGGGCTTTCGTTTTCCAGCGGGGGCAAGAAGCGTCGATGCGGTCCAGCTTGCGCAGCAACGCAGGTCACGCCATCTTGCCGTTGGAGCGGCGTGTCCCCCACGCAGCATGTGCCCGTGTCGCACTGAGCAGCGCAGCACGCTGAGCAGGGCAGCAATCACTATCCGCCACCACCAACCATCACCAAGCGATATTGCAAGACGACCGCGACGCTCCCGCACCGCCGGTAGCCGTGCAATGCGAACCCGCGCCGTTGTCGTAGAACGTCCGCGTCACCGGCTGCGGCATCGATGGGTCGTACGGATTCGGCGCACCGTGCGGACCGCGCGCGGCATCGAAAGGTCGCGTGGGCGCATATGAATTCTTGCCGCCAGGCGCTTGCGACCCGTTGGCCCTCAGATAATCAGTCCAGTTCTGCGCGCGCTGTTCGTATCGGGGCAATGCGCGACCGAAGCTATCGCTGCCGCCCGCGCCGAGCGCAACGCGATTCGAAGGCCATGCAGAATCGCCGGCCCCGTGTTCAACCGAAGGCTGCGGCTCGAGCGTATCGCCCGAAACCCGCAACGGCCGCGTATCCGGCGTATCGAACGGACTACGTTCAGGCGGCGCCGCGTACTTCACGCGCCGCGTCGTTAGCGCGGCACGCGCGTCATCCCTGGCCACGGCCCGGCGTTCCGAACGAAACACATTGGCCCCGCCAGAACGATCGACCAGCGAATCGCGGCCCGAGGCGTCGGCAGTCGAAACAGAAATCGCACAAGCGAGCGCGGCGGCGGAAGAAAAACGGAGAGGATGATTCATCGGGATCCGAACCAGGTGATGTGCAATGAGAAAAAACGGCAGATCACTGGCTGGCGGCTCGGCGACGTGTGGGCGTCGAAGCGGCCCTGAAGCGACTGCGAATCGCGGAAGGGGCGACTCACTGGAAGGCTGGCTGGATTGCAGAAGCGAGGTCGAATTATTTCATAAAAATCACAAACAGCTTTCGTGTGACTGATGGATGTCGGCAAATAGAAGGATTGGCGGCGCAATTGCATCGCCCCGACACGGTGCACGCCGACACAATCATCAGTCGATTGATCTTTGGCGATCAGACCCTAAGCATCTAAAAATGCACACGACGCACGACGACAAATCGCCGAAACCTAAACCCGGCAAGGAATCCGTCGACAAGCCCACCCAAAATCGCAACCCGATTGCACCCGCCGCAAACGTTCTCCGCCCACCTAAGTTGCTCCCCCATCGCCACCTCGCGCGAGCCAAGTTTCTCCGTGTTTTCCCTCATAGAAGCGGCATTTTTGACAGACGATTTAAAAACCCCCATATAATTTCGACTGCCTTGCCAACGGCTGTCGGACCATCCCTCCGGACGAGCAGTTGGCAAGCGGGGCAGGCGAAACGCTTGCGCAATGCAAGACGCATCACGATGTCTTTCCGAACCAGACGTCCCCCTTGGGGGACTGCAAGAGCCGGGCCCCGCTACGCAACATCCATCCGCAGGTCCGTCTTCATGTGTCTCGGGCGTGTCCCATGTCCTCGCCCCGGGTGCTGTTCGATTGCGCAAGTCATGCCGCCTTTGCCCGTATGACTAAACAACATCGAGGAGCTCCCAGATGACGCTGTCCCGTCTTACGTCCATTTCCGCCGCCGCCGTGCTGTTCGCCGCCGGCGCCGCCGCCGCGCAAGCGGAAACCGTGAAGATCGCCATCGCTGGTCCGATGAGCGGCTCGGTCGCCCAATACGGCGACATGGTGAAGGCCGGCGCGCTGACCGCGATCGAACAGGTCAACGCGGCCGGCGGTGCGGGCGGCAACAAGTTCGAAGTCGTGCAGATGGACGACGCATGCGAACCGAAGCAGGCCGTCGCCGTCGCCAACAAGATCGTCAGCCAGAAGATCAAGTACGTGATCGGTCACGTGTGCTCGGGTTCGACGATCCCCGCATCCGACATCTACGAAAACGAAGGCATCGTGATGGTCACGCCGTCGGCCACCGCGCCGCAGCTGACGGAAGGCAAGAAGCGCCACTTCATCTTCCGCACGATCGGCCGCGACGACCAGCAAGGCCCGGCCGCCGCGCACTACATCATCAACAACGTGAAGCCGAAGAAGGTCGCGGTCCTGCACGACAAGCAGTCGTACGGCCAGGGCATCGCGTCGTCGGTGAAGAAGGACCTCGAAGCCGCGAAGATCCCGGTCGTGCTGTTCGAAGGCATCAACGCCGGCGATTCGGACTACTCGGCGATCATCACGAAGCTGAAGTCGCAAGGCGTCGATTTCGTCTACTTCGGCGGCTACCACCCGGAAATGGGTCTGCTGATGCGCCAGGCGCGCGAGCAGGGCGTGAAGGCCACGTTCATGGGGCCTGAAGGCGTGGGCAACAAGGACGTGACGGCAATCGCCGGCCCGGCTTCGGAAGGCATGCTGGTCACGCTGCCGGCCGACTTCTCGGCCGACCCGGCCAACGCGGCGCTCGTGAAGGCGTTCGCCGACAAGAAGCGCGACCCGAACGGCCCGTTCCAGATGCCGTCGTACGCAGCGGTGAAGATCATCGCCGACGCGATCGCCGGCGCGAAGACGACCGACCCGACGAAGGTCGCCGCGTACATGCACAAGACGACGTTCGACACGCCGATCGGCAAGGTCGCGTATGACGCCCAGGGCGACCTGAAGGCGTTCAAGTTCGTCGTCTACACGTGGCACAAGGACGCGACGAAGACCGCCGCCAAGTAACAACGGAGTATCCGCCCGCGCACCCGCTCTGCCCGTAACCCGGGCGGAGCGCGTGCGCATTTGGCCGTTCCGCGGCCGACGGGCGGCCCGAGACGACACCGTGCGTTGCGCGCGGCCGAACGCCGTGATCCGGCGACGGCACGCGACCCAGCGCCAACGGGAGCTTCCCGCACATGACTGACTTCTTTCCTCAATTCGCCCAGCAGCTGGTCAACGGCCTGACGCTGGGTGCGATCTATGCGCTGATCGCCATCGGCTATTCGATGGTCTACGGCATCATCGGCATGATCAACTTCGCCCACGGCGAGATCTACATGATCGGCGCCTACGTGGGCCTCGTGACCCTCACCGCCATCGGCATCTCCGCCGGCTATCCGCTGCCGCTCGTGCTCGGCGCCGCGCTGATCGTGTCGGTGATCGTCACCGGCCTGTACGGCTTCGCGGTCGAGCGCGTCGCGTATCGCCCGCTGCGCGGCGGCCCGCGCCTCGTGCCGCTGATCTCCGCGATCGGCATGTCGATCTTCCTGCAGAACTACGTGCAGATTGGCCAGGGCGCGCGCGACGTGTCCGTGCCGGTGCTGATCTCCGGCGCATTCGACATCCACCTCGGCGGCGACTACGACGTGACGATTCCGTATGCGCGTCTGTTGATCGTCTGCGTGACGATCGTGCTGATGATCGGGCTGACGCTGTTCATCTCGCATTCGCGGATGGGCCGTGCCTGCCGCGCATGCGCTGAAGACATGAAGATGGCGAACCTGCTCGGCATCGACACGAACCGCGTGATCTCGTTCACGTTCGTGCTCGGCGCGATGCTGGCGGCCGTCGGCGGCGTGCTGATCGGGCTGACGATCGGCAAGCTGAATCCGTACATCGGGTTCGTCGCGGGCATCAAGGCGTTCACCGCCGCGGTGCTGGGCGGGATCGGCAGCATCCCGGGCGCGATGCTCGGCGGCGTGTTGCTGGGCCTCGCCGAAACCTTCGCCGCAGGCTACATGCCGGCCGAGTACAAGGACGTCGTCGCGTTCGGCCTGCTCGTGCTGATCCTGCTCTTCCGTCCGACCGGCCTGCTCGGCAAGTCGGACATCGAAAAGGTTTGAGGGAGACGCAGATGAGTCAAGTCATTTCCGTTCGCCGCCCGGCCGCCGACGCTTCGGTCGGCCAGGCGCTGAAGAATGCCGCGGCCGCCGCGCTGCTGACGGCGATCCTCACGATTCCGGTGCTCGGCCTGCAGTTGAAGCTCGACGGCTATCAGGTCGTGCTGGCGCCGCACTGGCGTCCGGTGTGGATCGCGGTCGCGGCCGTGTTTCTGTTCCAGTTGTTCAAGCCGTGGCTCGTGCGCGCGAAATCCGTCGTGAAGCTGCCGGCGATGCCCGCGATGGGCGCGCAGCAGCAGCGCGCGATCATCTGGGTACTGCTCGCGGTCGGCCTCGTGTGGCCGTTCTTCGGTTCGCGCGGTGCCGTGGACGTCGCGACGCTCGCGCTGATCTACGTGATCCTCGGCCTCGGGCTGAACATCGTGGTCGGTTTCGCGGGGCTGCTCGATCTCGGCTATGTCGGGTTCTACGCGGTCGGCGGCTATACGTACGCGATGCTGAACCAGTATTTCGGGCTGTCGTTCTGGGAGTGCCTGCCGATCGCGGCGATCGCCTCGGCGACGTTCGGCTTCCTGCTCGGCTTCCCGGTGTTGCGTCTGCGCGGCGACTATCTCGCGATCGTCACGCTCGGCTTCGGCGAAATCATCCGCCTGCTCGCCAACAACCTGACGAGCCTCACGGGTGGCCCGGACGGCATCTCGAGCATTCCGAAGCCGACGGTGTTCGGCTTCGAGATGGCGCGCTCGGCGAGCGTCGAGGGCGCGAAGACTTTCCATGAACTGATCGGGCTGGAATACAGCGGCGAGCACATGGTGATCTTCCTGTACCTGATCGCGCTGGTGCTGGTCGGCTTCACGCTGTTCGTGACGAGCCGCCTGATCCGCATGCCGATGGGTCGTGCGTGGGAAGCGCTGCGCGACGACGAGATCGCATGCCGTTCGCTGGGCCTGAACCCGACGCGCATCAAGCTGTCGGCGTTCACGCTCGGCGCGGCGTTCGCGGGCATCGGCGGCGCGTTCTTCGCCGCGCGTCAGGGCCTCGTGAATCCTGAATCGTTCACCTTCATCGAATCGGCGCTGATCCTCGCGATCGTCGTGCTCGGCGGGATGGGTTCGCAGCTCGGCGTGATTCTCGCGGCGATCCTGCTGACCGTGCTGCCGGAAGTCGCGCGCGGCTTCGCCGAGTACCGGATGCTGATCTTCGGTCTGGTGATGGTGTTGATGATGATGTGGCGTCCGCAGGGCCTGCTGCCCGCGAGCCGTCCCCACGTGGAGCTGCCGCAATGAGCGCGAATACGGAACTGTTGAAGGTCGCCGGGCTGCAGATGCGCTTCGGCGGGTTGCTCGCGGTGGACGGTATCGATTTCGACGTGCGCCGCAACGAGGTGTTCGCGATCATCGGGCCGAACGGCGCGGGCAAGACCACGGTGTTCAACTGCGTCGGCGGCTTCTACAAGCCGACCGGCGGCGACGTCGTGCTCGACGGCCACGCGATCGCCGGGTTGCCGAGCCACAAGATCGCGTTGAAGGGTCTCGTGCGCACGTTCCAGAACATCCGCCTGTTCAAGTCGCTGACGGTCGTCGAGAACCTGCTCGTCGCGCAGCATCGCAAGGTGAAGTCGGGGATGCTGCACGGCCTGTTCGCGACGCCCGCGTATCGCCGCGCGGAGAAGGAAGCGCTCGAACGCGCGGCCGTATGGCTCGACCGGATGGGGCTGACGGCGGTCGCCAACCGGCAGGCCGGCACGCTGTCGTACGGGCACCAGCGGCGCCTGGAGATCGCGCGCTGCATGATCACCGAGCCGCGCCTGTTGATGCTCGACGAGCCGGCGGCCGGTCTCAACCCGCAGGAGAAGATCGAGCTGCAGCACCTGATCGACAAGCTGCGCCACGAGTTCGGCGTGTCGGTGCTGCTGATCGAACACGACATGAGCCTCGTGATGGGCGTGTCGGACCGCATCCTCGTGATGGAGCACGGCCGGCCGATCGTGATCGGCACGCCGGAAGCGGTTCGCAACGACCCGCGCGTGATCAAGGCGTATCTGGGGGAAGAGTGATGCTGAAGCTGGAACAGGTCCATACGCACTACGGCGCGGTCGAGGCGCTCGCGGGCGTGTCGATCGAGGTGAACAAGGGCGAGATCGTCACGCTGATCGGCAGCAACGGCGCCGGCAAGACGACGCTGATGATGACCGTGTGCGGCACGCCGCGCGCATCGTCGGGCCGCGTGCTGTTCGAGGGCAACGACATCACCGCGATGTCGACGCACCAGATCATGCGGCAGGGGATGGCGATCTCGCCGGAAGGGCGGCGCGTGTTCCCGAGCCTGACGGTGCTCGAAAACCTGAAGATGGGCGGTTTTTTCGCGAGCCGTCACGAGATCGACGACGGCATCGAGCACGTCTTCAAGCTGTTTCCGCGCCTGAAGGAGCGCGCGGCGCAGCGGGCTGGCACGATGTCGGGCGGCGAGCAGCAGATGCTCGCGATCGGCCGCGCGCTGATGAGCAAGCCGCGCTTGCTGCTGCTCGATGAGCCGACGCTCGGTCTCGCGCCGCTCGTGATCGCGCAGATCTTCGACATCATCCGGACGATTCGCGACGAAGGCGTCACGGTGTTTCTCGTCGAGCAGAACGCGAACAAGGCGCTCGGCGTGGCCGATCGCGGCTACGTGCTCGAAACGGGGCGCGTGGTGCTCGCCGATACGGGCGCGAACCTGCTCGCGAACGACCGGATCAAGCAGGCGTATCTCGGCGGTTGATGCTGGATGCCGCCGGCCTGCAACGGGCCGGCGGCACGTGGTTCCGCTGACGCCGACGGGCGGCCCGCTTACAGCGCACGCGTGATCGCCTGTTCCAGTAGCGACAGCCCGAGATCGATTTCCGCTTCGCTGACCGTCAGCGGCGGCGCGATCCGGAACACGCCGCCCATGCCGGGCAACTGCACGATGTTCATGCTGAGCCCGAGGTTCATGCACTCGCGCGTGATCTTCGCGCCGAGCCCGTCCGCCGGTTCCTTTGTCTTCCTATCCTTGACGATCTCGACGCCGAGCAGCAACCCGCGTCCGCGCACGTCGCCGATGCAGTCGAAGCGTTCCATCAGATCGAGCAGCCCGCGCCGGAGCCGGTCGCCCATCACGTTCGCCCGCTGGACGAGGCCGTCGCGCTGCACCACGTCGAGCACGCGCAGGCCGACCGCCGCCGGCAGCGGGTCCGACACGTGCGTCGTGTAGAACAGGTAGCCGAGTTCGTGCGCGCGTTCCTCGATCCGCGCGGACGTGACGACGGCCGCGAGCGGCAGCCCCGCGCCGAGCGTCTTCGACAGCGTGAGGATGTCGGGCGTCACGCCGTCGCGCTGGCACGCGAACATCGTTCCGGTGCGCCCGACACCGGTTTGCGCTTCGTCGAGGATCAGCAGCATCCCGCGCTCCTCGCACTTGCGCTTGAGCGCCGCCATGTAGCCTTCCGGCAGTTCGATGATGCCGCCCGAACTGAGAATCGGCTCCGCGATGAACGCGGCGAGGTTGCCGCTCGACTGGCGATCGATCAGGTCGAATGCGTAGTCGAGTTCGGCGAGCGGATCGTAGGCGCCGTTGCGCTCGAAGCGCGGCCGGTACGTGAACGGCGCCGGAATCGCGAACGAACCGACAGTGGCGGGGCCGACGCCCTTGCGGCCGGCGCTGTACGTGGCGGACGCCGCCGCGCCCGTCATCCCGTGCCACGACTGCGCGAAGGCGACGATCTCGTGCTTGCCGGTGACGAGCTTCGCCATTCGGATCGCCGCTTCGTTTGATTCCGCACCGGTGCTCAGCAGCAGCGCGCGATCGAGCCCGGGCGGCGTGATGTCGGCGAGGCGCGTCGCGAGATCGACAACGGGGCGCGACAGCATTCCACTGAACAGGTGATCGAGCTTGCCCGCGTATTCGACGATGACGGAAACGATCTCCGGATGGCTGTGCCCGAGCACAGCGCTCATCTGCCCCGACGTGAAATCGAGGATCGCGCGGCCGTCGGCGTCGTAGACGAAGCTGCCTTGTGCGCGCTCGATGATCATCGGCTCGAACGTGCCGCCGTAGCGGATCAGGTGCTGCCTGGCGTTGTGCCAGAAGATTGCGTCGTCGTTCAGGGACATCGGGCTTCTCCGGACAAGGGCCAGGGAACGCTTGCAGTCTAGGCGCCGGTCTGGTTTTATGGAAACGAATAGTGTTTATGCAAGGTAGAAAAGGAGCTAATACCTTGGGACGTTCGCTCGACATAGACCTGCTACGCTCGTTCGTCGTCATCGCGGAGGTGCGCTCGCTGAGCCGCGCGGCGGCGCGGGTCGGCCGCACGCAATCCGCGCTCAGCCAGCAGATGCGGCGGCTCGAGGAGAGCGTCGACCAGCCGTTGTTCCAGCGCACCGGCCGCGGCGTGGTGCTGACGCATCCCGGCGAGCGGCTGCTCGTGCATGCGCAGCGCATCCTGCGGCAGCACGACGAGGCGATGGCCGACCTGTGCGGCACCGGGTTGTCGGGCACGATCCGGTTCGGCTGTCCGGACGATTACGCGGCCGTGTTCCTGCCATCACTGCTGCGACAGTTTTCGAGCCAGCATCCGCAGGCGATCGTTGAAGTCGTGTGCGGGCCGACGCCGCGGCTGCTCGAACAACTCGACAAGCGGGCGGTCGACCTCGCGATGATCTCGATGCCGGACGACGATTCGAGCGACGATTTCATCCGCTGCGAGCAACTGGTCTGGATAGGGTATCCAGGTCTCGATGCCGCACAGTTCGATCCGTTGCCGCTCGCACTGTCCGATCCCGATACGCTCGATCACATCGCGGCCTGCGACGCGTTGCAGCGAGCGGGCCGCGATTATCGTGTCGCGTATGCGAGCAGCAGCCTCGCGGGGCTGACCGCGCTGGTGCGTTCAGGGCAGGCATTCGCGGTGATGACGCAGACGGCGGTGCCGGCCGATCTGGCGATTCTGGCCGGCGATCGCGGGCTGCCGCCGTTGCCGGCGGTGGGTATTACGCTGCGGTTCGACGGGAAGCGGCCGGCGCATCTGACGGCGACGTTTGCGGAGCATATCCGGGCGGTCTTGCCGGTGCTGTGACGCGAAGTCGTCGCGCCGGCAACGCCGGCATCGACGCGATCTTTCACAGACGCGCGTCCGGCAACCATGCCGACTCTGTCCGACGGTGATGTCGCGTTGTTCGAGGCGCCGACGTTTGTCATCCATCTGACCGAGCGCTTCGTCGCGGATCGCCGAAGCAATAAAAAAACCCGCGAAGCCATGCGCTGTCGCGGGTTTTTATAGATGCATGAAACACGGAAAAACCGTATCTGGTGCCGACGGCGAGACTCGAACTCGCACAGCTTTCGCCACTACCCCCTCAAGATAGCGTGTCTACCAATTTCACCACGTCGGCACTGCAAGGGGCCGAATTGTAGCGTTACATTGCGCGTTTGTGAAGGGGGTGTGACACGGCGAGCGGAGACCCGAATGCGATCCCGGTAGAATTCGGGCGATCGGTCCGACGACCATCGCCATGGCTACCCGTTTTCCACCGTGACCACCACCCTCGAACAACTGCAGGCCGGCCAGCTGTCGGGCGCCCGGCAACTCAAGCTCGCGTGCGGGCTGACCGAATTTCCGCGCGAGATCTTCGATCTGGCGGACACGCTCGAAGTGCTCGACCTGTCCGGCAATGCGCTGTCGGCGCTGCCGGACGACCTGTCGCGGCTGCATCGCCTGCGCATCCTGTTCGCGTCCGGCAATCGCTTCACCAAATTTCCGGACGTGCTCGGCACGTGCGCCCAGCTCGACATGATCGGCTTCAAGGCGAACCGGATCCACACGGTGCCGCGCGGGTCGCTGCCGCGCGCGCTGCGCTGGCTGATCCTGACCGACAACGAAATCGATGAGCTACCCGCCGGGATCGGCGATTGTGCGCGCTTGCAGAAGCTGATGCTCGCGGGTAACCGGCTGCGCGCGTTGCCGCCCGAAATGGCCGCGTGCCGTGCGCTCGAACTGGTGCGGCTGTCGGCGAACCGGCTCGACGCGCTGCCGGATTGGCTGTTGCGCCTGCCGCGCCTCGCGTGGCTCGCGTCCGCGGGCAATCCGTTCGGCGCCGCGCCGGAAGCAGCGGCGTCGGCCGAGCCGGGCGTCGCGGACATCGACTGGACGTCGCTCGCGTTCGAACAGAAGCTCGGCGAAGGCGCATCGGGTGTCATTTATCGTGCGCAGTGGCGGGCGGACGGCCAGGTGCCGCGCGCGGTCGCGGTCAAGCTGTTCAAGGGGGCCGTGACGAGCGACGGCCTGCCCGATTGCGAAATGGCCGCGTGCCTGCACGCCGGGCGTCATCCGAACATGATTCCGGTGATCGGCAAGGTGCACGGCCATCCGGAGGGCACGCACGGCCTCGTGATGGAACTGGTCGATCCGGCGCTGACGAACCTCGCCGGGCCGCCGAGCTTCGCGTCCTGCACGCGCGATGTATATGGGGCCGATGCGCGATTCGCGCCGGCCGAGGCATCGCGGATCGCGCGCGGCATCGCGTCGGTTGCAGCGCATCTGCACGCGCGCGGCATCATGCACGGCGACCTGTACGCGCACAACATCCTGCACGACGGCAAGGGCGGCGCGCTGCTCGGTGATTTCGGCGCGGCGTCGGTCTACGACGTGAACGACCGCGTGCGCGCGGCACGGCTCGAACGGCTGGAAGTCAGGGCGTTCGGCTATCTGCTCGGCGAGTTGCTGGCGCGATGCGAGCCGCGTGCGTGGGAAGGTTCGCATGCGCTCGACGCGCTGGCGGCCGCCTGCTTGAACGAGGAGATCGACGCGCGGCCGTCGTTCGGCGAGATTGCGGCCGTGCTGGCCGCATCGAAGGGCTGACGGTTCCGCCGGTGCCATGGCACCGGCCGTCACCGCAGGAATGTTTACGCCTGCCGCGCAGTCAGCAGCTTGATCCCGAGGCCGACGAACAGCAGCCCGCTGGCACGCTTGGCCGCGCGTACCCACGGGCCGACACCGATGCCGCGATGGAGCCGGCGCACACCGAACGAATAGACGCTGTGCACGACGACGACGGTGCATGCGATCGTCACGTACATCACGACGAACTGCATCGCGAGCGGGCGACCATGTGCAATGAACTGCGGCATGAACGCCGACAGGAAGATCATCGTCTTCGGGTTGCTGCCCGACACGAATAGCGCCTCGCGGAACAGCTTCCTGCGGTCGGGCTCGACGATCGCGGCCCGGCCGTCGGGCGAGCGCGCGTTGCGGTCGCCGCGCAGTTGCCGGATGCCCAAAAAGATCAGGTACGCGGCGCCGACGACCTTCATCGCGATGAACAGCGGCGGCATCGCGGCCAGCACCGCGCCGACACCGAACGCGACGAGCATGACCACCGCGCCTTGCGCGACGAGGTTGCCCGCGATCGTCGCGGCGGTGCCGCGCGAGCCGTAGCGCACCGTGTTGCGGATGACGAGCAGCACGTTGGGGCCCGGCGACAGCGTCGTCGCGAGATAGGCAGCGGCAAACAGCATCCAGGTCTGAATCGACATGCGTTGCTCCGAGAGGCGGTTCCGGCGGTCGGGATGAAGCGATGATGCCACGCCAAAATGACGTGGCGCGCCGCCGGAACCGGCGCGGCGCGTCAGCGTGCGTCGCGCACGCAGTATGCGGCGATCGACGACGGCGAATCGATCGCGGACGGTCGCGTCATCCACGCGATCCACGCCGCCCATAACCCGCAGGCGATCAGCACGGCGACGTTCAGCGGCGTCCGGTAGCGGACGATCAGGCTGGCCAGCGGCACGCGTTCCTTGCTCATGTGCATCTCCTTCGGTCGTTGCGGATGCGGCGTTACTGGCCGGAGTAGGAAGGCGCTTTCGCGTCGCAGGTCACGGACACCGTCGCGCCGTCGGCGAAATGCAACCGGAACGGCACCTTCGCGCCGGGCGCGACGGGCTGGCGCGGTTCCTCCAGCATCACGTGATAGCCCTTCGGCCTGAACGTCACCGAGCCGTGCGCGGGCACGTCGACCGCTTCGACGTGAACCATCTTCGCGGTGCTGCCGGCCGTCTGCGTTTCGTGCATCATCGCCATCCCGAACGCGGGCGTATCGACGCCCGTGAGCGTGACGGGCTTGTCGCCGTCGTTCTTCAGCGTGAAATAACCGGACGACGGCACCGTCGCCGGCATCGTGCGGATCCAGCATGCATCGGCCTGGACGGCCGATGCGGCGAACGTGGCGGGCACCTGCAGCGCCAGCAGTGCAAACAGCAGGCTGGTCGGAATCGAGCGTTTCATCGAGTGTGTTCCTGATCGGGTAGGGAAAGTCGCCGCGCGGGCATCGTGCGCGTTATTTCACCGTGAACGTGTAGCGGCCCTGCGTGCGGTGCCCGTCGCTCGCCACCGCAACCCATGCGACCGTGTACGTACCAGGCGTCAGGTTCGCCAGCGCCACATGCATCCGCTTCCGGTTGCCGGCGTCGATGAGGGATTTCCCGTCGGCGACCGATTGTCCGTGGCTGTCGGTGACGGCGATCGAACTGAATGCGGGTTCGAGCGTTTCGCTGAAGTCGATCGTGACCGCGTGCGGCGCGCTCGACAGCGCGGCGTCGGCGGCCGGTTCCAGGTTTTTCGGGTGTGCGTGCGCGTGAGCGGCCTGGGCGACGACGAAGCCGAGTGCGACGAGTGCGCCGCGGACGAAAGCAGTGGTTTTCATGACGGGATGATCCGGTTGGAAATGACAAGGAGAACGATGCATTCGACGAACGGCCGCGCGTTCGTGCACGCGCAACCGCCGGAGGCGGGTGAGCGCACGCACGGCGCGACGCCGCGAGCGATACGGTCGAACATGAGATCGTCCTGCGAAACGTGACACGGCATGCACGCGCAGCGCGCGTGCGGACGGCGTGATGCGCGATGGCATCACACGCGGTGACGACGAATCAGGACGCGAACGGCGGCGCGCGCGGTTGCGCGGCCGTAAGCGGCTGCGTGCGGCGCAGGCTTTCGAAGCGGGTTGCTTCGCGATGCCGGAGCGGTTGGAAGTTGGCCGCGAACGTCAGTTCGGGCGCGGGCAGGGCGGGTGTATGGGCGAGCAGGCTGCAATAGCCGCAAGCCTGCAGATGGGCCTGCAGGCTTTTCGACGACGCATCGCCGGCATGGTTGCCGCCCGCCGGCTCGGCCGTGCAGTAGCCGGCAAGCAGCGAATCGACGCGGTCTTGCGTCGTCAGCGCTTGCGAGATCGTCGGCGCGAGCGCCGTCATCAGGATGGCGAGCATCCCGATCAGACTGACGATCTTCCGGAAACGACGACTCAGCATGCGATGCGCGGGGCGGCGTATGAACGACGATGGAGCGGATTATGCCACGCACCCGCCGCGAGGGCATGCGGGCACGCGGATTCCGGGAATGATGCGCGGCACGCTTACGCGTGCTTCGCGAGATATTTCGTGATCAGCATCATCTGTGCGGCCCAGCCCTGATCGTTCATCTCGCGTGCCTTCGCGCGACGCGTTGCGATCAACTGGTCGAAACCCGTTTCGGTGATCGTCAGCAGCGTGCCGCCGTTCGCTTCGGCGAGTGCGAACGTGACGAGTGTCATCGGCTCGGACGCGTAATCGATGTTCGGATCGATCGCGAACGGGTGCCAGCGAAAGGAAAACAGTTGCTTCGGCTCGACGCGATCGACGACGATTTCGAACACGGTGCCGGCATACGGCTCCTGTGCCTTGGCGACGTCGTCGTCGACGCGCGTCGGCGTGATGCGGCCGAACAGCGGCCGGTCGGCGACGAACGGTCCGTCGAACGTCACGCCGAACCAGGTGCCGAATTCCCCGGCATTGCTGACGGCTTCCCAGACGCGCGCCAGAGGCGCGGCGAGCAAGGCTTGTTTCTCGATGCGATCGGTGGACTGGGTCATCGCGTTCTCCTGGCGGGCATGCTTGATGCGGGACGGCGCACGGCCGCGCGCCGCGTTCAGTCGATCATCACCGCGTCGGGCACGTCGAGCACGACATCCGAGGTTGCGACGGCCACGCACGGCAGCGTATAGCCGTCGGCCTTTTCCTCGCGGCTCAGACCCGGCCATTCGATCGTATAGCGTACGCTGCCGCTGACGATCCTGCACAGGCAGCTTCGGCACGTGCCGTTGCGGCACGAGCGCGGCAGCCGGACGTGCGCGAACGCGGCGGCCTCGAGGAGCGTCAGCGAATCGGGGGCGTCGAACGTCGCGCCGAGCGGCTCGATGCGTACGAGAGGCGGGTGGTCGGGATCGGTCATGGGGCGAAGCGGGCGGCGGCGCGGCGGTAACACAAGGCAAGCGCCAAGCATACCCGAAGGCGGTGCGGCCGGCGCCCGTCGGGCAGCCGGCCCGGGACGTCAGTGTCGGCGCAGGTAGCGGTACACGGTATTGCGCGCGAGTCCGAGCTCCCGTGCGGCGGCCGATACGTTGCCGCCGTGGCGCGCGAGCACAGCGTCGATCACCGCGGCCTGGTGGCTCTGCAGTGTCGTTGCTTCGCGCGTGTCGGACGGCGCGGCCTCCGCCGCGGGCGCGTCGTCGCAGTCGAGCCAGAAATCGTCGGGCAGGTGCGCGAGCGTGATTTCGGCTTCATCTTCGGCGAGCATGCCGGCCGTGCGCAGCACATTGGTCATTTGCCGCAGGTTGCCGGGCCAGCGGTGCCGCATGAACGCGTCGAGCACGTCGGTCGCGAGGCGGTTCGGCATCGGCTCGCTGCGACCGAGCCGCGCGAGGATCCGCTCGACCAGTGCCGGCAGGTCGGTACGCGCGGCGAGCGGCGGCAGCGTGACGGCAAGGCCGTTGATCCGGTAGAACAGGTCTTCGCGGAACGTGCCTTCGGCGATCATCGCACGCAGGTCGCGGTGGGTCGCGCAGACCACGCGCACGTCAACCGGCACCGCGCGTGCGCCGCCGAGCGGCATCACCGCGCGCTCCTGCAGCACGCGCATCAGCCTGACCTGCTGCGCGAGCGGCATGTCGCCGATTTCGTCGAGAAACAGCGTGCCGCCGTCGGCCTGCGCGATCTTGCCGGGGCTGCCGCGCTTGCGCGCACCGGTGAAGGCGCCGTCCTCGTAGCCGAACAGTTCGGCCTCGATCAGCGAATCCGGCAGCGCCGCGCAGTTGACCGCGACGAACGGGCCGTCCGCGCGCGGCGAGGCCTGGTGCAGCGCACGCGCGAGCCATTCCTTGCCGGTGCCGGTCTGGCCGAGGATCAGCAACGGCAGGTCGCGCCCACGAATCTTCGCGACGCGTTCGAGCACGGCGGCCATCCGCGCATCGCCGGTGTCGAGCGTCGCGAACGTGATCGCGTCGGGGTCCGGCGCCCGTGTGCGCGCGGCGGGCGCGGGTGGCGTGACGGCGACGGCCGTCTTGTGCGCTTCCGCGAATTCGCAGCGCGCGAGCACGCGCACGCCGGTCGACAGCGTGAGGCGGAACGGTGCGCCGGGTGCGCGGGCCGCCTGCTGCGCGAGCTGTCCGAAATGCATGCCGAACAGCGCATCGCAGCCTTGATGCTGCAACGCATCGAAGGTCGCGCCGAGCTGGAATTGCGCGCTGCGGTTCGCGGCGATCAGCCCGCCGTCGGGGCCGAACGCGACGAGCCCGGCGAACAGCGAGTCGACGCAATCCTCGTGGGCGTGGAAGCGCAGCCGCAATGCTTCCGCGCACTGGTTCGCGAACAGATGGTTCTCGATCAACTGCGCGGACATCCGCACGAGCGCGAGCGTATGGGGGCTGAAGCCGCGCGGGTCGCCGCTCACGTCGAGCGTGCCGAGCGTGCGGCCGAACGGGTCGATGATCGGCGCGCACGAGCAGGTGAGGATATGGTTCGCGCGCAGGAAGTGTTCGGACCCGTGCACGGCGA
Organism: Burkholderia sp. BCC1640; assembly: GCF_902833125.1. Taxonomy (NCBI): domain Bacteria; kingdom Pseudomonadati; phylum Pseudomonadota; class Betaproteobacteria; order Burkholderiales; family Burkholderiaceae; genus Burkholderia; species Burkholderia sp. BCC1640. The sequence continues at coordinate 173,172 of NZ_CADFEF010000010.1, forward strand.
CCGCCTGGCCCGATGCGAGCGCGGTGCCGATCGCGTTGGTGCCGCGTGCGCCTTCGGCCCACGACACGCCGGTGCACAGCGCGACGCGGTTTGCTTTTTCGATGAAGTCCGCGTCGCCGATGCTGTGCAGGATCACGCCGTCGGCGTCGGTGAGCAGCACGAGGCTTTGCGTGTCGGCGATCTGCGCGTGGAGGTTCTCCATCACCGGGCGCGCGTGCGCGAACAAGGCGTGGTTCGTGTCGAGCAGTTCGCGCAGCGCGAGCCTCGACAGCGGCGAGAAATCGGGGCGCTCGTTTGCGCGCAGGCCGACCGCGGTCGAACGGGCATGCGCCTGCGCAAGCAGGTCGTTGCGGCCCGCGGTGGCGGGCAGCACGAAAGGTTGAGGCATGTCTTGTCTCCTGTCGGCCCCAGTTAGCGCTTTAGCGCTTACTGGGGCCCCATGCTTCGCGGTCGGCCGGAGTTAGCGCTTTAGCGCTTACTGAAGCCGCATGCTTCGCGGTCGACCCCAGCTCACGCTTTGCACCGCACCATCCGCCACTCGGGCCGCCGCCATCGATATCGCCTCATCATACAAGCGCCGCGCGCGTTGTGCGACTGCGTACAAAACCCCCTTGCTTTTAAGCGTCCGCCTGCAATGATGAAAGTGGAGCACGCACGCGCCGTGTTCCGCATCGCAACATGCATGCGACGTGACATGCATCCGTTCGGGAGACCCATCATGGTTCGGACGGAACTGAGAGTCGTGTTGGCGGCCATCGCCACTTTCATCATGCTGGGCGGCATCGCCGTCGCGATCCACGGTCTGCTGTTCGACCTGAGCGATGCGGTGCAATACGGGGCCGCCGCGATCGCGGTAGGTGCCACGACCGCCGCGATCGCACTGAACATCTGGCCCACCGATCCCCACTGACGCCGCTCGGAAAAACGGTGCCGGATGTCGCGCTGGTCTGATGAAAAAGCGCGTCGGAACGACGCACATCGTAAATTTTGCCTCCTGCGCGAAACCGTCTACAGTGGAATGCAACCGGCACGCGTTGTCCGCGCCATACCCCCGTGGATCTGCCTCTGCCGGCGAGCCCGCGTAAATTTTCGTCCGGCCGGTAGCGGACGACGGACGCGGTCATTTGCTTTCTACCGGACAAGGCGGCTCCCATGCAGATCCATTTCACGAATGAGAAGCCCGAATATTCGGGGCGCGACCTGATGCTTGGTTTCACGGCGCTGGTCAATGGCGAGCGCGTCCAATGTCAGATCACCGCCGAGGCGCTGGAGGATCATTTCGGTGCGGCATCGCCGCGCTTCGAGGACATGGTCGGTGCGTACGATCAGCACCGCGAGCGTATCGAGGCGGCCGCACGGCGGTTGCTGTCCGAGACGCGCGCGCAATGCGTGACGCTGCGCAGCGGCTACGTGCGCTTCTACGAGGCGAACTGGCGCTGAACCGGACGACCGGGCAGCGACGGAGCGGGCGTCGGATACCGGCGCCCGTGTCATATCGGCGCATGCTCGTCCTGTAGTGCACCCGCGCGGGACGATGCCCGGCACGATTCGAGCGTCTTGCCGCGCGCTGGCGTGCGCGCGTTCCCACGTTCCGTTTCGCTCAATCCGCGCCGCTCAGCACGTACGCGTCGCCGGTTGCGCCGTTCGCGCGCGCGATGCGTGCGAAGCCCGTGTCGGCGAGGTGCATTCCCGCAATCAGCAAGTTATCCGAAGCGACTTCGGCGAGCGTGGCCGCGCGCGTCGACGATGCCTGCGACGGATCGTGATCGAACGCGATCGACACGTCGGGGCGAGCAACTTGAATCGGCGCGAAATGCACGAGATCGCCCCAGATCAGCAGGCGCTCGCCGAGCGATTCGACGCGATAGCCGGTGTGGCCGGGCGTGTGCCCCGGCAGCGGCACTGCGACGATGCCGGGCAGCACGTCGCCTGCCGCTTCGATGGTGCGTAGCTGCGCGCGATACACGTCGAACGTGCGCCGCGCGATCCGGAAATTGCCGCGTGCGCGCTCGCTTGCCCGCTCGTACATGCCGTCGTCCAGCCAGAACGCGCGTTCCCGTTCGTGAATGAACACCTCCGCTTGCGGAAAGGCCGGCTGTCCGTCCGTGTCGAGCAGGCCGCCGATGTGGTCCGGATGTGCGTGCGTCAGCAGGACCGTGTCGATATCGCGTGCATCGATGCCGGCTCGCGACAGCGACGGACGCAGCAAGCCGCCCCAGTTCCGGATGCCGCCGGCGCCGGTGTCGACGAGCACGGTGCGCCCGTTCCCGCGTATGACATAGCAGTTGATGTTGACGTCGGACGGCGCGTGTATGCCGGCCCTGTGCATGATGCCGATCGCGTCGTCGACGTCGATGTTCGACAGCAGGTCGAGGACGGCCGTCAGCGTGCCGTCGCTGATCGCGGTCACCGTGAAATCGCCGACCTGGCGACGCGGGAAAGAAGGGCGGGGAACGGGGGCGCTCATGGATCAATGTCGGGCGTGAAGGTGGGTGGTGTCGTAGCCGAAGCAGCGGATCCGTGCGACGAATCCGGTGTGGCGAAGAATCTCGTGATCCAGTTCCGTCATGAACCGGTCCATCAGTTCAGTGGTGCGAAATGATGTGATACGAAAGCGGATCTCCGCGCTGACCGGAAGTCCGCAGCCGTGCCGGACCGGCACGTATAAGACATGGACCGTGCCGGGTGCGGCGCTCAACACATCGGTGCAAAGCCTGTCGCAGGCCGACGACAACGCGTCGAGCGCCGCGCTGGTCGGCATGCTCGCTTCGGGGATCAAAATCGTGACGCTGGGCATGGTCGGGTTCCGGTCAGCATGCGGTTGCCGACGTCGTCGTGCTCACGAGTCGGTCACCCATCGGCGCATAGAGCCGGATCGCGGCATCGGACGCGAGCCGAGCCTGATCGTGCGCGAGGACGGCCAGCCAGCGTGCCGCCGGCCGGCGATCCAGCGCGACTGCATGCATGGCCGTGGCTGCAATACCTGCTCGCGCGAACGGGGCGAGGTCGTCGCAAACGGCCAGCCATTGATGGCCGGAGACGGCCGGCGCGGGTGCCGCGCAGTCGTATACGTTGCGGCGCCACTCGACGATGTGCGGCTGCCAGCGCGCGAAATTGCCGCCGCCCTTGTCGCGATACTCGGCCGACGTCAGCACGTCCGGGCCGTCGATCGTATGCAGCGCGAGGTAGACGGGGCCGTCGTCGCCGAGCGCGTGAAAGCGTTGCGACGTGCGAAAGCCGGATACGGAAATCAGCGCCGGCAGTTTGATCCGGCTGTAGAAGTCGTTCCATTCGGCTTCGACGGCGGGCTCGGCGATGCTGCATTCAACGGCATAGATCATGACTTCTCCACGTGGGGCGAGCGGCCTTCGGAATCGAACGGCTGGCTCGACGGGTTGAGTTTTTGTCATGATAATGAGCGGCACGACGGGAGAAAAACGATGATTCGTCACCGTTCAATGACATTTGATCAAGCCATGACCGACGGCGGTCGGACCGGGAGCAATCGTGACGCGACGCAGGATTCCGAGCAATTCGGCATTGATGGCATTCGAGGCCGCGGCGCGGCATGGAAGCTTCGCGCGCGCCGCCGACGAACTGGCGTTGACGGAAGGCGCGATCAGCCGGCAGATCGGCCGGCTGGAGACGTTCCTGGGCGTCGCGCTGTTCGAGCGGGTCGGCAACCGCGTGCGGTTGGCGCCGAACGGCGTGCGCTACGCGGCGCAGGTTCGCGAAGTGCTGGACCGGCTCGAGCGCGACAGCCAGTACATGATGGGGCAGCCCGGCGACGGCGGCAGCGTCGATATCGCCGTGACGCCGACATTCGCGACGCGCTGGCTGATTCCGCGGCTCAAGGAATTCCAGACGCAGCATCCGAACATCACGGTGCACTTCGCCGATCGCGCGGAGCCGTTCGTGCTGGCCGGCAGCGGTTTCGATGCGGCGATTCACTTCGAACATCCGGCCTGGGCCGGCATGCACACGTACCGGTTGTGCGAGGAGGTGCTGGTGCCGGTCTGCCATCCGTCGCTGCTCGCGGGCGGGCAGCCGGACATGTTGCTGGGCACGCTGCCGCGCCTGCACAAGCGCCAGACGCCCGATGCGTGGTCGGCGTACGTGCAGGAAACGGGGTTGCCGGTGAGCAATCCGGCCGCCGGCGCACGCTACGACCTTTACTCGATGCTGATCGCGGCGGCGCTGGCCGGGCTCGGCGTCGCGCTGGTGCCGCGTCTCTATGTCGACGCCGAGATCGCGCAAGGGTTGCTCGCGGCGCCGTGGCCCGACGGGCGGGGCGTGGTCAAGCGCTTCTGTCTCGTGTTGCCCGATGCGCTGGAACTGGGCGAAGGGCCGCTGCAGACCTTCGCGCGCTGGGTGCTCCGGCAGGCGGAAGCTTGACCGGCGCTCACTCGCTCCACGCGCGTAGCCAAATCGAGAACACAACAAAAACGCCACCCGAAGGTGGCGTTTTCATTTCATCTTGCAGCTCACGGGGGCGCGCGTGCGTCACTCGCTGCCGAGATAGAAGAAGCGGAACAGGAACACGGCCGCGATGATCCACACGATCGGCTTGACCGTGCGGGCCTGGCCCGTCAGCAGTTTCAGGCCGCCGTACGCGATGAAGCCGAACGCGACGCCGTTCGCGATCGAGTAAGTGAACGGCATCAGCAGCGCGGTCAGTGCGGCCGGCACGGCTTCGGTCGCGTCGTCCCACGGCACGTCGACCATCTCGCGCAGCATCAGGCACGACACGTACAGCAGTGCCGGTGCCGTGGCGTAGGCCGGCACGACGCCGGCGAGCGGCGCGATGAACAGGCACGCGAGGAACAGCACGGCGACGGTGATCGCCGTCACGCCCGTGCGGCCGCCGGCCTGCACACCCGACGCGCTTTCGATATACGCGGTGGTCGACGACGTGCCGAGCACCGAGCCCGCGACGATCGCGGTGCTGTCGGCGAGCAGCGCCTTGTTCAGGCGGTTCATCTTGCCTTCGACGAGCAGGCCCGCGCGGTTCGCGACGCCCATCAGCGTGCCGGTCGCGTCGAACAGTTCGACGAGGAAGAACACGAGGATCACGTTGATGATGCCGGTCGACAGCGCGGCACCGATGTCGAGCTTGAACAGCGTCGCGTCGATCGACGGCGGCGCGGAGAACACGCCGTGGAACTGGTTGTCGCCGAAGAAGAACGACAGGATCGTGACGCCGATGATGCCGATCAGGATTGCGCCGCGCACGCGCAGGTGGTCGAGCGTGACGATCGTGAAGAAGCCGATGATCGCGAGGATCGTGTCGTGCTTGTGCAGGTCGCCGAGCGTGACGAGCGTGGCCGGGCTGCCGACGATCACGCCCGAGGTTTTCAGCGAGATGATGCCGAGGAACAGGCCGATGCCGGCGGTGATCGAGATGCGCAGCGATTTCGGAATGCCGTTGACGATCGCCTCGCGCACGCGGAACAGCGTGACGAGCAGGAACAGGCAGCCGGAGATGAACACGGCGCCGAGCGCGGCCTGCCACGTGAAGCCCATCCCCTTGACGACCGTATACGCGAAATACGCGTTCAGGCCCATGCCGGGCGCGCAGGCGATCGGGTAGTTCGCGTACAGCCCCATGATGATCGACGCCAGCGCCGCGACGAGGCAGGTCGCGACGAACACGGATTCCTTGGGCATGCCGGCATCACCGAGGATCGCAGGGTTGACGAAGATGATGTAGGCCATCGTCAGGAACGTGGTGACGCCCGCGAGTATTTCGGTGCGGAAGTCGGTGCCGGCTTCGTCGAAGCCGAAATACCGCTTGATGGATTCCATGAAGGCGTTTCTCCGGTCGGGTTGTCGTGTTGCTTGTTGTTTATGCCGAATTGTTGTAAGGCAGCGCGAGGCCGGCCTACTGTAACCAGCCACTATTGCGACGCTATCGGCGGATTGTAATAGCGCGGATAGCTCGGACGATATAGTTGCGGGGCACGATCGGCAGCGTTCGCGCGAACGGTCGGACAGGCCGGCCGCGCGACGAAGGCGCGCATTTTACCGGTTCGGACGAGGCGGGCAGGTAGAAACGATGGAAACGATTCGATGGCGGGCGGGGACGTGTGGGCCGATGCGGGCGCAACGGCATGATCGACACGCAGCGTGCGGCCGCCACGCGACGGCATGCGATGGTACGCGACTGCAACGGCACGCCCGCAAGAGGGGCCAACACAGGACGGACGCAACGCGCGCGCGCATGACCGGCGCGGGTGCGCGGCGGCGCGCAGCGGCCATTCGTCAGTCCAGGCGGTTGCAGATATCGGGCTATCCTGCGCCGAAGCCGTCGCGTCCGCAACTGTCATTTCGCGGTGCGGGCCGGACTGTGGTTTCTGTGTAAAAGATTGCAAGACGTCATCGCGTTAACCGGCAAGTCTTTCTAGGATAGATACACCGCGCACACACGTCGGCCAGTCGTTGCCGACGCGGGGGAGTCGCAGTCCGTGCAGGCCAGGCGGTGAAGCGCGGTGACGGTCGTTGCGCATTCGGGCAGGCGCGACCGGTTGCGATTGCCCGATGCGGGTTCGTCCGTCATCACGGAGGTCAGCATGTTGAACTGGATCAGCCGTTGGGCGATGCGGCACGCCCCCACGCCGGAAAAAACCGCTGCGTCGATGCTCGTGACGGCGCGCATGGAACTGTTCGCAGCCGAACAGCGCGTCATCGATGCGAAATTACAGGCGGATTACTGGCGTACGCGGGTGTCATTTCTCGAGGAGGTGCAAAAGCAAGGCATCGACCCGTGGGTGACCTCGCAGGCGGCGCAACGCCCCGACCTCGATTCCACGCCTCGCAGCACGGGCCCGCGTCTCGCCGCCAGCACCTGATGCACGTGATGCATGTCAGGGTTGCGCACGGCGCGCGATCGCTCGCGGCACGCACGTGCGTGCCGCGTCATTCGATGCGCACCTGCGACGCCTTGCGTCGCGGGTGCGTCCGTTTCCGGATGCGCTGATTCAGTGCGTCCCGGCATTCCGTCGCGCGCGAGCGCGCATCGTCAATCCCGTCTTCGCCATCGTCCGACGAGCAAACGTTGCATTCGCGTGAGCGTGCGTCTCAGCCGTTCGCCACGCTTCACGTACGCCGTCGTGATCGATGCCTCGGCCGGCCGGTCGTCATCGGTGCCGAGCCAGATGCGATCGCCGCGCGCGATGCGCAGCACGTCGCCGGGTTGTACCCAGTAGTCGTCGACGCTCGGCGGCCGCGTGATCCACAGCGGCGCGCCGTGCGCGCGGATTTCCGCATCGCTCGGCGCGCGCCAGGTCAGCGTCGTGCGCGGCGCGACCGCGAAACGGATCACGACGGTCGGTAACGCGATCGCGCCGGCGCGGCGCGAATCGGGACGGTCGAACAACGGGCTTGCCTGGTCCATCGTCTTCTCCATTCGTTGAGCCGGACGGATGACGCGCACCAGAACAAAAAGGCCTCATCCGTTTCCGGTGAGGCCTTGTGTGACATGCGGTACTGCTCGGATGCTAACGCACAAGCGCCTCCCGTGATCCATTCTTTCGAATGTTCACCGGGCAATGATTCGCGATGGCGATGAGCTTGAACGTAGGCATGCGAACGAGTTTGTCGATGTCGTACGGCGTTGTCAACGACAATTTTCGAGATATGTGGCGATCACGCGTCGCGCTGGGCGAGGCCGTTGACGAGCAGTTCGGACAGCAGGCCCGTCATCCCGTTCGGATGCGTGGCGGCGCGTGCCTTCAGCTGTTCGACGAGGTCGGCGTTGAGCTTGCACGCGAACGGCACGAGGCCCTGCTCCTGGTCGAGCTTGCGCTGCGCGCGGCGGTCGAGCTTCGCCGCGTCCTCGGCGCCCTTGCCGAAGCGGGCGGAGCCGGACTGCTTCATCGCGTGCGTCAGCTTGAGCGCCTTGTTCTTTTCTAGATCGGTTTTCTTCATGGCCATCGCGGCACCTCCGGGAAATGAAGCCGCGATTGTACGCATTTCGGCCGGCGCCCCCATCGAAACCGCCGCGAACACCGCTTGCGGACCCGGTCACGCGCCCTTCGTCGTGCCCCAGTTGCCGCCGTGCGCGGCCGCCTGCGCGGCCGGCGAGCGCGCCAGATACGCGAGCGCTTGCTCGGTCGAGCCTTCGTGGTGCGGCGTATAGCCCGGCCGGAAATAGCGCAGCGCCGCGCCGATCACCTTCCAGAACGACGGCAGGTGCCCGCGCCGCGAACCCTTCCACCACGACAGCACGAATCCCGGATAACGGCCGGCGGCGGGATCTCGCCGGTACATGAATTTCGCGCCGCTCGTGATGAAGTAGAGCAGCAGCACGATCACGAACGCCATGTGCACGCAGCGTTCCGGATAGTTGCCGCCCATGTGGTTGTAGATGTCGAACGCGACGGTCCGGTGTTCGACTTCCTCCGCGCCGTGCCAGCGCAGCAGGTCGACCATCGTTGGGTCGGCGCGGCCTTCGTCGAGCCCGTGCGCGTTGAGCACCCAGTTGCCGAGATAGCCGAAGAAATGTTCGAGCGACGCGATCACCGCGAGCTGCTGACGCAGCCAGAAGCGCGTGTGGCCGATCTTCAGCCCGAACGGCGCTTCGCCCAGCACGCGCGTGAACAGCCAGTTCAGTTTCTGCGTGAACGGCTTCGTGTCGATCCCGTGCCGCTCGTAGTAATGCTTGAGCACGCCGCCGTGCGAGCGCGAATGCACGGCTTCCTGGCGCAGGAAGCCTTCGGCTTCGTCGCGCAGGCGCGCATCGGTGATGTTCGGCAGCGCCTTGTTGTACACGCGGCAGAACCACAGTTCGCCTTCCGGGAACAGCAGGTTCAGCGTGTTGATGATGTGCGTGCTGCCCGGGTCGTTCGGCACCCAGGTGATCGGCGTGTCGCTGAAGTCGAACTTCACGTGCCGGGCCTTGATCTTGTGATAGTCGGCGGTAGCGGTCATCTGTGTCTCCGTTCCTGTGCGGCGCGCCGCGCCGTCAATGCGATGCCATGCTGACGCGGGCGAGCATCCGGCCGAGCCACGGCATGAAGCGGCCGACGAAGCGCAGCGCGTGCGCCTCGGTGCCCACGGCCACGACCGGCCGGTTACGCAGCACGCCGTCGACCATCGCCTGCGCGACGGTTTCCGGCTTCAGGCCGCGCATCTGGTACAGCTTCGTCGCGCGTTTGCGCAGCCGCGCCTCGTCCTGTGCGTTGGCGCCCGCGTATTGCGTCGACGCCATGATTCCGGTTTCCGCGAAGCCGGGGCAGACGGCCGTCACGCCGATGCCTTTTTCCGCGAGTTCCGCGCGCATGCATTCGCTGAGCATCAGCACGGCGGCCTTCGTCGTCGCGTACGCAGGCAGGTCGCGCGACGGCCCGAACGCGGCGGCCGACGCGGTGTTGACGATGTGGCCGCCCGTGCCGCGTGCGGCCATCTGCTGCGCGAACAGCCGCGAGCCGTGGATCACGCCCCACAGGTTCACGTGCAGGATGCGCTCCCAGTGCCGTTCGCTCGTGTCGAGAATGCCGCCGGCCATGCCGATGCCCGCGTTGTTGATCACGACGTCGGCGCCGCCGAGTTCGCTGCCGACCCATGCCGCGAGCGCTTCCATCTCGTCGGCGGAGCCGACGTCCACGCGTTTCGCATGCGCCTGCGCGCCGGTCAGCCCGAGCAGCAGCGCGGTGCGCTCGGCGCTCGCGAGATCGATGTCGCACGCGACGACGGTCGCACCTTCGCGGGCGAATGCGAGCGCCGCGCAGCGGCCGATGCCGCTGCCCGCGCCGGTGACGACCGCGACCTTGCCGCTGAAGCGGCCGCTGGTCGCGCGGCGGCGTGCGTTTGCGAGCGCGGGCGGCTCGTCGCCCGATTCGACTGCGTCGATCAACTGTTCGGCGAGGCCCGCGAAGCGCGCGGGATCGGCGAGCGGCAGCCAGTGGCCGGCCGCGACTTCGCGGCGGTAATACTGCGGCACCCAGCGCGACAGGTTCTCGGACAGCGCCGGGCTCACGTACTTGTCGCCGAGCGGCACGATCGTCTGCACCGGCGCGTGCGCGTAGCGCTCGCGCGGCGCGAACAGGCAGCGGATGAAGTTCGCGCGATAGAGGCGCACGCCGCGCGCGCCGTCGTCGGCCTGCGTCGGGCGCGGCGTGGCGGGGGTCTTCTCGACCCGTCGCAACAGGCCCGGCCATGCGCGGCCGAGCCACAGCCGCCAGCCGAGCTCGGGGATAAACGGCAGATGGAACAGATACACGTACCACGAGCGCACGAGCTGCCCGCCGAGCCTGGCCAACGACGCGGGCGTCGGATGCAGCACGCGTTCGCGCAGCCAGAAGCCGACGTGGTCGAGGCACGGCCCCGAGCACGACGTATACGATGCGATGCGGCCGGCGAGCCGCGGATCCGTGACGAACTCCCAGCCCTGGATCGAGCCCCAGTCGTGCGCGATCAGGTGCACCGCGCGGCCGGGGCAGAGCGCGTCGATCACCGCGATGAAGTCGTCGGTCAGCTTCGCGAGGTGGTAATCGGCCGTGCGCTTCGGCGCGCCTGACAGGCCCGCGCCGCGCACGTCGTAGGCGATCACGTAGTGCTTGCGCGCGAGCAGCGGCGCGACGTGCTGCCAGACGCTGCTGTCGTCGGGGTAGCCGTGCACGAGCACGACCGGCGAGCGGGCCGGGTCGCCCCAGGTCCTGACCGCGAGCGTCAGGTCGCCGGAGGCGACGGCCGTCTCGCTGTGAACCGATTCGAACAGGGCCAGCGGCGCTTCATCGGAAAGAGGCTGCATCGTGAGTCCGTCGTTCAGGGATTCGGTGGAAGGCGGCGTTCGTGTCAGGCGGCCGCCGGCACGCTCGCGACGGCCTGCGCGCGTTCGGCCTGGCGGCGCTGCCAGCGGCGCACGTGCGGCAGGTCGTCGTCAAGCCAGTACGCGTCGTCGTCGGTGATCACCAGCAGTTCCTCGAATTTCGCGCCGACGCCGGCGAAGCCGAGATGCGGCTCCACGGCCCACAGGCCCGGCACCGGCGCGTGTTCGGAGCGGCGGTCGATCGACCACAGCGGCGACCAGCCCTGCTGCGTCGCCGCGCGGCCCTGGTCGAGCAGCAGGTTGCGCGTCGCGTTCAGCCCGAAGCGCGCGACGAAGCGCGGTGTCGACAGTTTGTGGATCTTCGCGACGCGATGCGCGAGCACCTTGAACGGATAGGCCTTGTGGCGCGGCTCGACGCCCTGGCGGCGGCACAGCGCGTCGACCGCCTGTGCGACCTCGGCCATCGGGCGACGCTCCTTCACCAGCCGCACGATCATGTCGCGATGGTCCATCAGGTCGTCCTGCAGCTGTTCGAGGATCGGGTTCTGGCCGAGACAGTGCGCGTAGCCGACGTCCGCGACGATCCCGTCGAGCACGGGCGCGACGTCGAGGATCACGGGCATGTCGGTCTCGAGCTGGCGGTTGCTCGGGAAGAACGCGAGGTTGAAGCCGCCCATGTGCTTCAGGCCCGAGAAGCCTTCGAACGCGGTGCGGTCGCCGAACCACGCGAACGGCTTGTGCAGCCAGTCGTGCACGCCGTTGTCCTGCAGCCATTCGGTCAGCAGGCGCGCGGCCTCCTTCTCGGTGATGCCGGGGTAGAGCATCGCGCCGACGGTCTCGACGCAGCGATAGGCAAGCTGCTGGACCGCGCGGAATTGCGGCAGCTCGTCGAGATGGACTTCCGGCAGCGGATGATCGGGCATGTTGCGTCTCCATGTATCGGCCTGCGTTCGGCGACGCGGGCGAATTATTCAGTCAGCATTTAATGTGTCATTGATCGATGTAAAGATCATAGCCGGTTCGACGTGGCGCGGAGGTGAGGGCTTCTCCTAATGAAGGCCGAAATGGAGGGGACGCTCTAGGTTTCCGGCGGTCGGGGCCGGATGGCCGTCGCCGTGCACGTGGCCGGTGCGGGAGGGCCGGCCGGAGCGCGTGCGCGGTGGCGGCGCCGGCCCGGTATGTCGCGCCGGATCAATTCCCCGTCGTGTCGTGGCGAGACGCTGTCAAATTGCCGAAATAATTTCGTCACATCATTCGCCCCCGATTCGAAGCCTTTCCGGCTTCGCGGAGCGGGTGTGCCGCGCGTTGCGCGGGGCAGCGACCCAAGCCGATTCGACAATTCCACGGAGAGAGACCATGCAACGCCGCAAGTTCATGAACACCCTTGCCGCTGCGACCGCTGCGACGCCGCTGATGCTCAAGGCCGGCATGGCCGGCGCGAAGAGCGCGACCGCGCCGGACGCGCTGGACCCGGGCCGGTGGTCGCCGTTCAACGCCGCGCGCCTGCAGGCGGTGCTCGACCGGCACGGCGTCGCGAGCGCGCGCTACGACGGAAAGCGCCGCCCGTACGCGGTGTTCGACTGGGACAACACGTGCATCATGAACGACTGCGAAGAGGCGTTGCTGATGTACCAGATCAACCATCTGCAGTACAAGCTGACGCCGGACGAGTTCGTCGGCGTGATGTGGAAGGACGTGCCGAAGGGCGCGTTCATGAAGGACTACACGACCGTCGACGGCAAGCCGGTGACGATGGAGGATCTCGCCGCCGACGTCGAGTCCGACTACCGCTGGCTCCATGCGAACTACAAGGGCCTCGGCGGCGACAAGAGCCTCGACGAGATTCGCGAGACCGACCAGTTCAAGGATTTTCGCGCGAAGCTGTACTTCATGTACGACGCGATCTGCGACACGCATCCGCTCGAAGTCGGCTACAAGTGGATCATCTATTTCTACAAGAACATGACGACCGCCGAGCTGCAGGCGATGGCGGAAGCGTCGAACAACTACGGTATCGGCGACGCGCTGCGCAAGGTCCGCTACGAAAGCCCGAAAACGCTGCCGGGCAAGGCCGGCGTGGTGGCCGACACGCATTTCCACGGCATCCGCATTCACGAGGAAATCCGCGCGGTGATGCACACGCTGCGTGCGAACGGCATCGACGTGTACGTGAGCACCGCGTCGCTCGACGATGTCGTGCGCGTATTCGCCGGCAATCCGAACTATGGCTACGGCGTGCCGCCCGAGAACGTGATCGGCCTGCGGCTCGACATGCAGGACGGCAAGTACACGAGCACTTATCCGGCCGGCTGGCATTTCAACTGGGGGCCCGGCAAGACGGTGGGCATCCGCAACGTGCTCGCGTCGAAGAAGGGCTACGGCCCGCTGCTGGTGTTCGGCGACAGCGACGGCGACGCGTGGATGTTGCGCGACTTCAAGGACACCGCGGCCGGCGTGATCGTCAACCGGATGAAGAAGGGCGAGATCGGCGCGGACAGCAAGCTCGCGGCCGAACAGATCGGCAACCCGGACGCCCGCTTCCTGCTGCAGGGCCGCGACGAGCACACGGGCCTGATGATCCCGGACGAGAAGTCGATCAAGTACGGCAAGACCGACCGCAAGCTGCTGGCCTGACGCGGGCCGGGCGCCGGGCCGCCGCGGCCCTGCGCCCGTCGGCATCGGCCGCGGCGTCGTGCGGGCCGCCACACGCGCGTCTCAACGCTCGCGCGGCGGGCCCAGCCGCTCCATCAACGCGCTCAGCAGATCCACCGGCAGCGGAAACACGATCGTCGAATTCTTGTCCGCCGCGATCGTCGTCAGCGTCTGCAGATAGCGCAGCTGCATCGCCTGCGGCTGCTGCGCAAGCCGCTGCGCCGCCTGCAGCAGCTTCTCCGACGCCTGCAATTCGCCTTCCGCGTGAATCACCTTCGCGCGCCGTTCGCGTTCGGCCTCGGCCTGCCGCGCGATCGCCCGGATCATCGTTTCGTTCAGGTCCACGTGCTTGATCTCGACCGTCGACACCTTGATTCCCCACGCATCGGTCTGCGCATCGAGCGTCTTCTGGATGTCGGCATTCAACTGCTCGCGCTCGGCGAGCAACGCGTCGAGCTCGTGCTTGCCGAGCACCGCGCGCAGCGTCGTCTGCGCGAGCTGGCTCGTCGCATCGAAGAAACGCGCGACCTGGATCACGGCCTTCTCCGGATCGACGACGCGGAAATACACGACCGCATTGACCTTCACCGACACGTTGTCGCGCGTGATCACGTCCTGCGCGGGCACGTCGAACACGACGGTGCGCAGGTCGATCCGCACGACCTGCTGGACGATCGGGATGATCAGCACGAGCCCCGGCCCCTTCACCTTCCAGAACCGGCCGAGCATGAACACGACGCCGCGTTCGTACTCGCGGAAGATGCGGATCGACGATGCGACCAGCACCACGACGAAGACGATCAGGACGCCGCTGAAGCCGAACGTGTAGCCCATCATGACGGTGCTCCCTGGTGTTGTTGTTCGTGTGCCGGCACGTCGTAGAGCGGCGCGACGGTGAGCGTCAGCCCGTGGCGGCCGGTGACGCGCACGCGGCAGCCGGCGGCCAGCGGCGTGCTGCTCGCGACGCGCCAGCGCTCGCCGTGCACGCGCGCCCAGCCCGCCGCCGACGGGGCGGGGCCGGCCGCGTCCTGCGGCTGGTCGGCGCGCAGGCCGTCGTCGAGCACTTCGCCGATGCTGCCGACTATCGCCTCGGCGCCCGTCACGACCGGCCGCCGCCGCGCGCGCAGCGCGACGCTCGATACGCCGGCGACAAGCAGCCCGCCGCCGACCGCGAGGCCCGCGATCACCTGCCACGGAATGCCGTAGCCGGGCACGTCGGTATCGATCAGCATCAATGCGCCGATCGTGAACGACACGATTCCGCCAAACCCGAGCACGCCGAAGGTCGGCAGGAACGCCTCGGCGACGAGGCAGCCGAGACCGAGCAGCACGAGCCCGAGGCCCGCATAGCTGATCGGCAGCAATTGCATCGCGAACAGCCCGATCAGCAGGCAGATGGTGCCGGCGACGCCCGGCAGCACGAAGCCGGGATTCGCGAATTCGAAGAACAGACCGTAGATGCCGATCGTCAGCAGGATCAGCGCGACGTTCGGATCGGCGATGATCGACAGGAAGCGGCTTCGCCAGTCGGGCGCGAGCACGACGAGCGGCGCATGCGCGGTCGCGACGTGCACCGTGCCGGCGGTCGTCGTCACGGTGCGGCCGTCGAGCTGGCGCGCGAGATCGGCCGGGTCCTGCGCGATCAGGTCGACGACATGCTGCGCGCGCGCCTCGGTCGCCGACAGGCTCAAGGCCTCGCGCACCGCGCGCTCGGCCCATCCGGCATTGCGTCCGCGCAACTGCGCGAGGCCGCGGATGTACGCGGCGGCGTCCTGGGTCGCCTTGCGGATCTCGGTCGACTGCGTATCGTTCGGCAACTCGGCCGGCGTCGCGGATGCGCCGGATGCACCGGTCGCACCCGATGCGCCGGACGGCGACGATCGGGGCGCGCCCGGGGTCCCTGGCGCGCCCGGCGCGCCACCGCCGATGCCGAACTGCACCGGCGACGCCGCGCCGAGATTGGTGCCGGGCGCCATCGCGGCGATGTGGCTCGCATAGACGATATAGGTGCCCGCGCTTGCGGCCCGTGCGCCGCCCGGCGCGACGAACGCGGCGACCGGCACGGGCGAGCCGAGGATTGCCTTGATGATCTGCCGCATCGACGTGTCGAGGCCGCCCGGCGTATCGAGTTGCAGGATCGCGAGCGGCGCGTGCTCGCGCGCCGCGCGCTCGAGCGAGCGGACGATGAAGTCGGCGCTGGCCGGCCCGATCGCGCCGTTGACCGGAATCACGAACACCGGCGGCGCGGCCGCGGGTGCGGCGGCGGGAGATGGGGCGGCAACGGCCGCGCACACGACGAGCAGCGCCGCGAACAGCGCGGCGCGCGCGACCCGCGCGGACAGCGGGTGACGGGGGCGGGCGCCGGGCGATGCAGGTGCCGGCGACGGCCCATGACGGTGAATGCGCATCGGGGCGTCCGGGCGGCGCGCGGCCGCACGCCGTCCGGCTCGCGGAAAGGGCGTTGGCCCGATATTTGAAGATTAGGCGGTTTCGGCGGAAAGCGCGAAGGCGACGCGGCAGGCCGCGGATTCAGCCGGCGCCGCCGCCGCGCGCGAGCGCTTCTTCCCGATATTCGGCCGGGCTGCGCCCGCTCCATTTGCGAAACGCGCGGTAGAACGCGCTCGGTTCCGCGAAACCGGTGGCCGCCGCGACGTCGGCGATGGTCCGCGACGGATCGGCCAGCGCCTCGAACGCGAGGTCGCGCCGCAGCGTGTCCTTGATCGCCTGGTACGCATGGCCTTCCTGGTGCAGCTTGCGGCGCAGCGTCGCCTCGGCGACGTGCAGTCGCGCGGCCATCCCGTCGGCGCCGGGCCACGCGGCGGGCGGCATGCCGCGCAGCACGGTGCGCACGCGTTGCGCGAGCGCGTTCGGGTTGCGGTACTTGACGATGAAGCTGGCCGGCGCGTTGCGCAGAAACGTTTTCAGCGTCCTGGCGTTCTGCACGACCGGCAGCGTCGCGAATTCGGGATCGAAATCGACATACGAATCGGGCTGGTTGAACCGCATGTCGTCGCACAGCATCGACGGATATTCGTGGTCGGCCGGCGGCGTGTCGCAGCGGAAGCTCGCGTGCAGCAGCGGGATGCGCCGCCCGATCAGCCAGCAGGTCAGCCCGTACACGATGATGAAATAGGTCGCGTACGTGAACATCGCGGGCGTCGCGGTGCTGTTGCGGTGCACGAAACGCAGCCGCACGCGCTGCGGGTTGGCGTCGAGCTCCGCGTGCAGGTCGTCGAGCACGCAGTGCATGAAATTCACCGCGCGCGCCATCGCGTGCAGCCCGTCCTGCGCGGACAGCGCCGCCTGGCTCATCGCGATGAAGCTGCCGCTGCGCATCGGATGGCGATCCTGCCCGAAAAACTCGTCGTCGAGCGCGCGCGCAATGGCGTTCCACAGCGCGCCGTATTGCTGCGCGGACACCCGCGCACGCGGCTGCGCGAGCAGCGCGGGCGCGATGCCGGCCTGCGCGAGCAGCGGCTCGGCCGCGACGCCGCGCCGGGTGGCGAGCGCGACGCTGTAGGCGACGAGGCTGATCGCAACGGTTCCCTTGTCTTCCTGCTTCATCGAAGCCGCCGGTATGGCAAAAACGCTCAGTGTAAATGAGCGCCGCGAGCATCGAACAGTCGCGCGCGCTTGCCTACACTTGTTGCATCGAAACGAAAGGTCGGTCGCGGCACGCGGCCGCGGGAGACAGCAGCGCCATGGACGAGCTTTACACCGAAGACCAGCGGATGATCCGCGACGCCGCGCGCGCTTTTGCCACCGAGGTGCTGGCACCGAACGCCGCGCAGTGGGACCACGACGCGCACCTGCCCGACGCCGTCGTCGCGCAGCTCGGCGAACTCGGCCTGCTCGGGATGATCGTGCCGCAGGAGCTGGGCGGCGCGTATACGGATTACGTCGCCTACGCGCTGGCGATGGAGGAAATCGCCGCCGGCGACGCCGCATGCGCGACGATGATGAGCGTGCACAACTCCGTCGGCTGCGGGCCGATCCTCGGCTTCGGTACGCCCGCGCAGAAGGATCGCTGGCTGGCCGAGATGGCGGCAGGCCGCATCATCGGCGCGTTCTGCCTGACCGAGCCGCAGGCCGGCTCCGAGGCCAACAACCTGCGCACGCGCGCGGAACTGCGCGACGGCAAGTGGGTGCTGAACGGCGCGAAGCAGTTCGTGACCAACGGCCAGCGTGCCGGGGTCGCGATCGTTTTTGCCATGACCGACCCGGAAGCCGGCAAGCGCGGCATTTCCGCGTTCCTGGTGCCGACCGACACGCCGGGCTTCATCGTCGGCAAGCCGGAAAAGAAGATGGGCATCCGCGCATCCGACACCTGCCCGATCACGTTCGAGAACTGCGCGATTCCGGAAGAAAACCTGCTCGGCAATCGCGGCGAAGGATTGAAGATCGCGCTGTCGAACCTGGAAGGCGGGCGCATCGGCATCGCCGCGCAGGCGCTCGGCATCGCGCGCGCCGCGTTCGACAAGGCGCGCCGCTATGCGGGCGAGCGCGTGCAGTTCGGCAAGCCGATCGCCGAGCATCAGGCGATCCAGCAGAAGCTCGCCGACATGGCCACGCAGATCAACGCGGCGCGCCTGCTCGTGCATCACGCGGCGAAGCTGCGCACAGCCGGGCTTCCGTGCCTGTCCGAAGCATCGCAGGCGAAGCTGTTCGCGTCCGAAATGGCCGAGCGCGTGTGTTCGGATGCGATCCAGATTCACGGCGGTTACGGCTATCTCGCCGATTACGAAGTCGAGCGTCACTATCGCGACGCGCGCATCACGCAGATTTACGAGGGCACCAGCGAAGTGCAGCGGATGGTGATCGCGCGACAGCTTTGAGTCCTGAATCGCGACGCGCGCCGCACCGGCAATCACACAAACAAATAAGGCAGGCAGGGCACGAAGGCAGCGCGGCAAACGCGGCACGCAACGACGTGACCGTGCGCCGCGCGACACGGAACCGTGCATGCGCCGCGGCGCGTGCACGGTTGACCGCTGGGCATGGAGACTCGAGACGGAGACGACACGATGACGGTACAGGCATTCCTGGACGCACGCGACTTTCTGCTGCGTCATCGCACCGACTACGAAACCGCGTACCGCGATTTCGAATGGCCGGTGCTCGATGCGTTCAACTGGGCGCTCGACTACTTCGACCCGATGGCGCGCGGCAACGACAAGCCCGCGCTGTGGATCGTCGACGCGGCAACCGGCACGGGCGACCCGTATTCGTTCGCGCAGATGTCCGAGCGCTCGTCGCGGATCGCGAACTGGCTGCGCGGCATCGGCGTCGTGCGCGGCGACCGGATCCTGCTGATGCTGCCGAACCGTGTCGAGCTGTGGGACGCGATGCTCGCCGCGATGAAGCTCGGCGCGATCGTGCTGCCCGCGACCACGCAGCTGTCGGCCGACGACGTGCGCGATCGCGTGCAGATCGGCGGCGCGAAATACGCGATCGTCGACGAGAGCGAAACCGCGAAATTCGAACAGGCCGATCTCGGCCTCGAGCAGAAAATCGTCGCCGGCGCGCCGCGCGCGGGCTGGCTCGCGATGAACGACGGCTACGCGGCGAGCGCCGCATTCGAGCCGGACGCCGTCACGCATGCGAACGATCCGATGCTGCTGTACTTCACGTCGGGCACGACGTCGAAGCCGAAGCTCGTCGAGCATACGCACCGCACCTATCCCGTCGGGCACCTGTCGACGATGTACTGGGTCGGCCTGCAGCCGGGCGACATCCACTGGAACATCAGCTCGCCGGGCTGGGCGAAGCATGCGTGGAGCTGCTTCTTCGCGCCGTGGAACGCGCAGGCGTGCGTGTTCGCGTTCAACTACGCGCGCTTCGAGCCGAAGGTGGTGCTCGACGCGCTCGTCAAATACCAGGTGACCACGCTATGCGCGCCGCCGACCGTGTGGCGCATGCTCGTGCAGCAGCCGCTCGCGTCGTTCGACGTGAAGCTGCGCGAGATCGTCGGCGCGGGCGAGCCGCTGAATCCCGAGATCATCGAGCGCGTGAAGAAGGCGTGGGGCATCACGATTCGCGACGGCTACGGCCAGACCGAGACGACCTGCCTGATCGGCAACACACCAGGCCAGCCGGTCGTCGCCGGTTCGATGGGCCGCCCGCTGCCCGGTTACCGGATCGCGCTGCTCGACCCGGACGGCGCGCCCGTCAGCGAAGGTGAGGTCGCGCTGCCGATCGGTGCGGGCGTGATGCGTCCGGTCGGGCTGATGACCGGCTATGCGAACAATCCCGACGCGACCGCCCACGCGATGCGCGATGGCCATTACCGCACGTCGGACATCGCGATGCGCGGCGACGACGGCTACTACGTCTACATCGGCCGCGCGGACGACGTGTTCAAGTCGTCCGACTACCGGCTGAGCCCGTTCGAACTGGAAAGCGTGCTGATCGAGCATCCGGCGATCGCGGAAGCGGCCGTCGTGCCGAGCCCGGACCCGGTGCGGCTGTCGGTGCCGAAAACCTTCATCACGCTGCGCCAGGGCTACGAGGAAAGCCCCGCGCTCGCGCTGGAGATTTTCCGCTTCTCGCGCGAGAAGCTCGCGCCGTACAAGCGCATCCGCCGCCTGCAGTTCGCGGAGCTGCCGAAGACCATCTCGGGGAAGATTCGCCGCGTCGAGCTGCGCCGCCGCGAGATCGAGCGCGGCGACGATGCGGCCACGCGGATGCCCGGCGAATACTGGGAAGAAGATTTCGCCGCGGAACTGAAATGACCTGTCGCGGGCCATGCGCGCCGCATGTCGCGGCCGTCGCCCGCAACACCGATTGAACCGGCCGCGCGTGGCATGACGCTACACGGCCCACTGCAAGGAGAGTGCATCGATGAACGCGAATCCGACGCCCCGCACGGGGCAAGACGTGCCGACGGTCAAGCTGCTGATCGACGGCGCCTTCGTCGAGTCCACCACGAGCGAGTGGCGCGACATCGTCAATCCGGCGACGCAGCAGGTCCTCGCGCGCGTGCCGTTCGCGACCGTCGCGGAAGTCGACGCGGCCGTGCAGGCCGCGCACGCCGCGTATGCGACGTGGAAGAACACGCCGGTTTCCGCGCGCATGCGCATCATGCTGAAGTTCCAGGATCTCGTGCGCGCGAACCTGCAGCGCATCGCGAAGACGCTGACGGCCGAGCAGGGCAAGACGCTGCCCGACGCCGAAGGCGACATCTTCCGCGGCCTCGAAGTGGTCGAGCACGCGTGCTCGGTCGGCACGCTGCAGCTCGGCGAATTCGCGGAGAACGTCGCGGGCGGCGTCGACACCTACACGCTGCGCCAGCCGCTCGGCGTGTGCGCCGGCATCACGCCGTTCAACTTCCCCGCGATGATTCCGCTGTGGATGTTCCCGATGGCGATCGTGTGCGGCAACACGTTCGTGCTGAAGCCATCGGAGCAGGATCCGATGTCGACGATGGAGCTCGTCGAACTCGCGATCGAGGCCGGTGTGCCGAAGGGCGTGCTGAACGTCGTGCACGGCGGCAAGGAAGTGGTCGACGCGATCTGCACGCATCCGCTCGTGAAGGCGATCTCGTTCGTCGGCTCGACGGCCGTCGGTACGCACGTGTACAACCTCGGCAGCCAGCACGGCAAGCGCGTGCAGTCGATGATGGGCGCGAAGAACCACGCGATCCTGCTGCCCGACGCGAACCGAGAGCAGGCGATCAACGCGCTGGTCGGCGCCGGCTTCGGCGCGGCCGGCCAGCGCTGCATGGCGACCTCCGTCGCCGTGCTCGTCGGCAACGCGCGCGACTGGCTGCCGGACATCGTCGCGAAGGCGAAGCTGCTGAAGGTCAATGCGGGCTCGGAAGCGGGCACCGACGTCGGCCCGGTGGTATCGCGCGGCGCGAAGGCGCGCATCCTGTCGCTGATCGACACGGGCATCAAGGAAGGCGCGAAGCTCGAACTCGACGGCCGCGACGTGAAGGTCGCCGGCTTCGAGGAAGGCAACTTCATCGGGCCGACGATCTTCTCCGGCGTGAAGACCGACATGACGGTCTACACGCATGAAATCTTCGGGCCGGTGCTGGTCGTGATGGAAGTCGACACGCTCGACGAAGCGATCGCGCTCGTCAATGCGAACCCGATGGGCAACGGCGTGGGCATCTTCACGCAGAGCGGCGCGGCCGCGCGCAAGTTCCAGAGCGAGATCGACGTCGGCCAGGTCGGCATCAACATTCCGATTCCGGTGCCCGTGCCGTTCTTCAGCTTCACCGGCTCGCGCGGCTCGAAGCTCGGCGATCTCGGCCCGTACGGCAAGCAGGTCGTGCAGTTCTATACGCAGACGAAGACGGTCACCGCGCGCTGGTTCGACGACGACACGACGGCCGGCCCCGTGAACACGACGATCCGGCTGCATTGAGCCGGGGAGGACACGAACATGAAGATCGGATTTATCGGGCTGGGTCACATGGGTGCGCCGATGGCGCTGAACCTGCTGAAGGCCGGCCATGAAGTGCACGCGTTCGACCTGAGCGCCGACGCATTGCGTGCGCTGCAGGACGCCGGCGCGCAGGTGGCCGCGTCGCCGCGCGATGCGGCATCGGGCGCGGCGTTCGTGATCACGATGCTACCGGCCGCGCCGCACGTGCGCTCGGTGCTCGCCGGCGAGAACGGCGTGCTGGCCGGCCTCGGCGCCGGCGCGACCGTGATCGATTCGAGCACGATCGACCCGGCGAGCGCGCAGGCGTTCGGCGCGCTCGTGCGCGAGCACGGCGGCGCGTTCGTCGATGCGCCCGTGTCGGGCGGCACCGGCGGCGCGGCGGCCGGCACTCTGACCTTCATGGTCGGCGGTAGCGATGCCGATTTCGAGCGCGTGAAGCCCGTGCTCGCCGGCATGGGCAAGAACATCGTCCATTGCGGCGCGACGGGCATGGGGCAGGTCGCGAAGGTCTGCAACAACCTCGTGCTCGGCATCTCGATGGCGGCCGTGTCGGAGGCGATGTCGCTCGGCGTCGCGCTCGGCATCGACCCGAAGGTGCTGGCGGGCATCGTCAACACGTCGACGGGCCGCTGCTGGAGCTCGGACACCTACAACCCGTATCCGGGCGTGATCGACACCGCGCCGTCGTCGCGCGGCTACAGCGGCGGCTTCGGCACCGACCTGATGCTGAAGGATCTCGGCCTCGCGAACGACGCCGCGAAGCAGGCGCGCCAGCCCGTCTATCTCGGCGCGCTCGCGCAGCAGCTTTACCAGACGATGAGCAGCCGCGGCGACGGGCAACTCGATTTCTCGGCGGTGATCCGCCTGTACCAACCGGCTACGAAGAAGGACGCCTCATGATCGAACTGGACTACGTCGACGACGGCGCGATCGCGTGCGCGACGCTCAAGCGTCCGCCCGCGAACGCCTTTACCGCCGACGGGCTGCGGCAACTGCAGGACACCGTCGCCGAATTGAACGCGAACCCGCGCGTGCGCGCGTTGGTGATCACCGGCGACGGCCCGAAGTTCTTCAGCGCGGGCGCCGATCTCAACACGTTCGCCGACGGCGACCGCGCGGTCGCACGCGCGATGGCCGCGCGCTTCGGCGCGGCGTTCGAGACGCTGCATGACGCGCGCGTCGTGACGATCGCGGCGATCAACGGCTACGCGATGGGCGGCGGCCTCGAATGCGCGCTCGCGTGCGACCTGCGGATCGCCGAGACACACGCGCAGATGGCGCTGCCCGAACCGTCGGTCGGCCTGCTGCCGTGCGGGCTCGGCACGCAGACGCTGCCCTGGCTCGTCGGCGAAGGTTGGGCGAAGAAGATCATCCTGGCCGGCACGCGCGTCGACGCGGCAACGGCGCTCAGGATCGGCCTCGTCGAGGACGTGGTCGAAAGCGGCGCGGCGCGCGATGCGGCGCTGGCGCTCGCGCGCAACGTCGCGCGGCAGAGCCCGCACGCGGTTGCATACAGCAAGGAACTGATCGGCCTCGCGCGTCGCGGCGTGCCGCGCGGCGCGGCGCTCGCGGTCGAGCGCGAACGCTTCGTCGACCTGTTCGACACGAACGATCCGCGCGAAGGCGTGGCCGCGTTTCTCGGCAAGCGCGCGCCGCAATGGCATACCGATGGAGAGCCGCAACGATGAGCACGCCGGTCACGACTCATGGCAGTTTCGCGCAACCCGCGCCGGAGGTACTGTTCCGCGTGGTGAACCGCGTGGCGCTCATCACGCTGAACCGGCCGGCCGCGCTCAATGCGTTGTCCTATCCGATGATCGGCGAGCTGGCCGCGCGTCTCGAACGCTGCCGCACCGACGACCAGATCGTCGCGGTCGTGCTGCGCGGCGCGGGCGAGAAGGGTTTCTGCGCGGGCGGCGACGTGCGCGCGCTGCACCGGATGGTCGCGCAGCGCGAGACCTGGCTGCCGTTCTTCGTCGACGAGTACCGGCTCGATCATGCGATCCACACGTTCCCGAAGCCGATCGTCGCGCTGATGGACGGCGTGACGATGGGCGGCGGAATGGGCCTTGCGCAAGGCGCGGCGCTGCGCGTCGCGACCGAGCGCAGCAAGATCGCGATGCCGGAGACGCGCATCGGCCTCGTGCCCGACGTCGGCGCGACGCATTTCCTGTCGCGCATGCCGGTCGAACTCGAACTGTACGTGGGGTTGACGGGCGCAATGCTGTCGGGCGCCGATGCGCTGACCGCGAAGCTCGCGGACCTGTGCGTGCCGTCGTCGTGGCTCGATACGTTCGAGACGCGCATCGAGAGCGTCAAGTGGGACGGCGACGTGCTGCCGGCGCTGCGCAAGGTGTTCGAGCCGCCGTGCAACGTCGTGCCGCATTCGGCGCTCGACAGCCAGATGGCGTGGATCGTTCGTCACTTCGACAAGCGCTCGACAGTCGAACGGATCGTCGCGACGCTGAAGCAGGATCTTGAACGCGACGAGCTGGCGCGCGAACACCGTCAATGGCTGCAGGCGACGCTCGACGCACTCACCGGCCATTCGCCGACGATGCTGTGCGTGACGCGCGAAGCGCTGCTGCGTGGCCGTCAGATGACGCTGGCCGAGTCGTTCCGGATGGAGCTCGGCATCGTGGCGCGCGCGATCGAGGAGGGCGACTTCTGCGAAGGCGTGCGCGCGCATCTCGTCGACAAGGATCGCAAGCCGCGCTGGGCGCCGGCGTCGCTCGTCGAGCTGCGTGCCGAGCGCGTGCGGCATTTCCTGACGTCGCCGTGGAAACTGTTCGCGCATCCGCTCGCCGATCTCGGCGCGGCGTGAAGTGACGCGATGTGCCGACGCGCCCGTGCGGCGCGTCGGCTTCACCCCGTTTTTCTTTCCGCGCTTTCGCGCTCAGCGCTCGATCATCGGCGGCACAGCCTGCACGAGCGCGTCGATCACGCAGCGCGTCTTGCGCGGCAGGTAGCGCGTTTTCGGCCAGATCGCGTGGATGTCGCCTTCGCACACGAAGCAGCGATCGAGCACGACAACCATCTCGCCGCGCTTCACGTAATGATCGAGCAGCCAGCTCGGCAGCCACGCGATTCCGAACCCCGAGGCGCCTGCCGCTGCGATCGCCTGCACGTCGTCGAAACTGAGCTGGTGCGGCATGTCGATGCGCACCGTCGAGCCGTCCGGCGCGCGCAGGTCCCACGGCTGCACGACGCCCGAACGTGAATACGCGATCGTCCGGTGGTGCCTGAGGTCGTCGAGCGATTGCGGTATCCCGTAGCGCGCGAGATACGACGGCGCCGCGCCGAGACTGCCGTATTGCGTGCCGAGCCGCCGCACCGCGAGGCTCGTGCTGTCCGCGAGCGTGCCGATCCGCACCGCGAGGTCGATCCCTTCCTCGATCAGATCGACGAAACGGTCCGTGATCGACACGTCGATCCGCAGATGCGGATAGGTGCGCGCGAGGTCGAGCACGATCGGCGTCACGCAGTGATGCCCGAATGCGAGCGGCACGCTCAGCCGCAGCTTGCCGCGCGCTTCGTTGCGGCCGCTATCGAGATCGGCTTCGGCCGCTTCCAGCTCCGCCAGCGCGCGCACGCAGCGGTCGTAGTACGCCTGGCCGTCGTCCGTCAGGCTCTGGCTGCGGGTCGTGCGCTGCAGCAGCCGCGCGCCGAGCCGCTTCTCGAGCCGCGCGATCGCCTTGCCGACCGCCGAGCGCGTCATGTCGAGCCGTTCCGCGGCGAGCGCGAAGCTGCCGGATTCCACGACCTGGACGAAGGTCGTGACGCCGTCGAGTCTGTCCGTCATGGCAGGATGGGTTGATTGCGTCCTGTGATTCCCCAGTCTGGAGAAACGGTCGCGTCAATGGGGAGGGAAATTCTCACTATAGTACCGATTCCCGTTCAGCGTGCGTTGCCGGCCGCACGCGGCGCATCTTTCTTATCTGGAGGCGCGCGGCCTGTCGCGGGCCGTCGCGCAATACGCATGACGCTATCCGACTCCCGCAGGAATGCGGTCGCGCTCGCGGCCGTCTGTCTCACGTCGCTGATGTTCGGCCTCGAGATCTCGAGCGTGCCGGTGATCCTGCCGACGCTCGAACACGTGCTGCACGGCGACTTCAACGGCATGCAGTGGATCATGAACGCGTACACGATCGCGTGCACGACGGTGCTGATGGCGGCCGGCACGCTCGCCGACCGGTTCGGCCGCAAGCGCGTGTACGTGATCGGCACCGTGCTGTTCGGCGCGACGTCGTTGCTGTGCGGGCTCGCGCCGAACGTGCCGGTGCTCGTCGCGGGCCGGCTGCTGCAGGGCGCGAGCGGCGGCGCGATGCTGATCTGCCAGATTGCGGTGCTGTCGCACCAGTTCCGCGAAGGGCGCGAGCGCGGTCGCGCGTTCGGAATCTGGGGGATCGTGTTCGGGATCGGTCTCGGCTTCGGGCCGATCGTCGGCGGCGCGATCGTCGCGCTGGCGAGCTGGCCGTGGGTGTTCCTCGTGCATGCGCCGCTCGCGGCCGTCGCGCTCGTGCTGATCGGCGGCGCGGTGCAGGAGTCGCGCGATCCGCATGCGGGCACGCTCGACGTCGCGGGCATCGTCACGCTGTCGCTGGCCGTGCTCGGTCTCGCGTTCTATATCACGCAGAGCGCGGAGCTGGGGCTCACGAGCGCGGCCGGGCTCGGCGTGCTCGGCGCGACCGTGCTCGCGCTGGCCGGCTTCTTCATCGCGGAGCGCATAAGCGCGCGGCCGATGTTCGACTTCTCCGTGTTCCGGATTCGCGCGTTCACCGGTGCGATCTTCGGCTCGATGGGGATGAACTTCAGTTTCTGGCCATTCATGATCTACCTGCCGATCTGGTTCCAGGTCGCGCTCGGCTACGACAGCGTGACGGCCGGCCTCGCGCTGCTCGCGTACACGCTGCCGACGCTCGTCGCGCCGCCGGTCGGTGAGCGGCTCGCGCTGCGCTACGGGCCCGGTGTCGTGATTCCGGGCGGCCTGTTCACGATCGCGGCCGGGTTCGCGCTGATGCGGATCGGCAGCGGCATCGAGCATGCCAGCTGGCTCACGATGCTGCCAGGCTGCGTGATCGCCGGCATCGGGCTCGGGCTCACCAATACGCCCGTCACGAACACGACGACGGGCGCGGTGCCGAGTTCGCGGGCCGGGATGGCGTCGGGCATCGACATGAGCGCGCGGATGATCTCGCTCGCGCTGAACATCGCGGCGATGGGCTTCGTGCTGGTCGCGGGGATCGTCGCGAGCCTGAAGGCGGGCGTCGCGGGGGCGGTCGATGCGGGAACGCTGCGCATGCTGGCGCAGCAGATCGCGTCGGGCCGCACCGACGGGCTGCAGGCGATCGCGCCGGCGCTCGCAAAGGCCGACCCGACCGGCACGGCGCTGCACGCGGCGCTCGTGCACGGGTTCGGCTGGGTGATGGTGTACGGGGCGGCCGGCGTGGCCGTGCTCGCGACCGCGAGCGCGGTGGCGTTCGCGCCGGCAAGGCGCAGGGCGGCGGTGTGCGAATGATGCGCGCAGTGTCGCGCGCGGCCGGTTCCGCGCGCTTACGCGCCGTCGCCGCGAGCGTCGATCCGGCGTTGCGTGTCCGCGTCGACGATCGCGCGGATCGCACCGAATAGCGGCGCCGCGTCGGTGTAGCGCCGGCCGTAGCCGAGGTTGAACGCGTAGTCGAAATCCGGCGGATTGCTACCTTGGTTGTGCTGGAGGATCGTTTCGAGCTTGTCGAGTGCCTTCGCGGCGCGCGCTTCCGATGAGGCCGCCGCCTCGTATTCGTCCCACAGTGCGACGATCTCGTCGCGCAGCGCGCGATCGAGCCCGGCCGTCAGCGTCAGCAGGTCGTCGCGTTCATGCGTGCTCTTGTCCGGATGCGCGGCCTGCTCGATCGCGGGGATGTCGCCGTGCAGCGCTTCGCCGAGATCGTGGACGACGCACAGCTTCAGCAGCTTTGTCGTGTCGACGTCCGGCAGCGCATCGGCGAACACGAGCGCCATCAGGCACAGCCGCCAGCTGTGTTCGGCCGTGCTTTCGGCGCGCCCGGTCGACGTATGGCCGCTGCGCAGCACGTCTTTCAGGCGTTCGGCTTCGCGCAGGAAATCGAGCCGCGCGTGGATCGTGTCGAGGTTCATGGCAGTGAAGTGCTTGAATCGAGCCTTCAAGCGTACGTCGCGCGGACGCGATGCGTCCACGCATGAAATATGCGTGCCGCGCTTGCTACAGCGTTTCGACGAGCCGCGCGGCGGAGCCGTCCGACAGCGTCATCCGCGTCCATCGGCAGGTGCTGCCGCGGATCGGCACGATGCGCGACGCATTGGCGCCGGTCGCGAACTCGACGCTCGGCGGCCCCGCGCGATCGTGCCAGCCGAACGGGTCGAGCGCGGCTTCCATGCGGACGATTTCCGGCGTCGCGTAGCGCCACAGCGATGTGCCGAGCAGCATCGGCAGCGGCCGCGAAAACTCGGCCGCGCGCGACGGCGAGCACGCGAGTAGACGATGCGTAAGGTCGCACACTAGATGCATACGGACCGTGCTGCTCGCGATAAGCCGGGCGAGCGCGTGGTCGCCGGCCGAATCGAGACGCGCGGCAAGCAGCCGCTCGGCCATCGCGCGCTCGTCGGGCGACATCTGCTGGATGCCGGCTTCCCAGCGCGAAATCGTCGATTGCGCGACGCCGAACAACTCGGCCGCGTGGCTCTGCTTCATGCGATGCAGCGTGCGCCAACGCTTGAGTTGCGGGCCGAGCGGCGGGGTGTGAAGCGGTGAGGCGGGCATGTTCGTGTTCCGTTCGGGATGCGGGCCGTGCTGGCGCCGCGTTGCGAAATGGATGAATCGGCCGTTATTCCAAGGGTGCCTGGATCACGAAGAGCGTGACGTCGGGCGCTCTGACTCGCCGGAATTGTTTTCGCCAGGCTTTCAACCAGCTCCTCCATATCTTATTATTCGGCGAAAGCGGAGCGCGCCGGCTGCCATTGTGCATGTCGAGGCATGATGCGGCGGTCGGCATGACAGGAGATGCGTGCCAGCGCGTATCCCGAAAATACATACGAGGGCGCCATGGTACGACTGGTCTTGCTGCTGCTGGGCATCGAATATCTGCGAACGCGCTGGCGCGGGCTGACCGTGCTGGGCTGGCTGTGGGTCGTCGCGGGCGTCGGCATCTTCGTCGACGCGCTCGATGGTGCGCTGCATTTTCCGATCGAACTGTTCGCGTGGCTGTTCCTGATCGAGGGGCTCGCGACGCTCGCGGTGGCCGGCAGCGGCGTCGGCGGGCAGCGCATCCTGCGCTACGTGAAGGGCATCGCGGTCGTGGTGGCTGCCGGGCTCGTGTTCGCGGGCCATCATCACGGCCACTTCCTGTTGTCGATGATCTTCGGCACGCTGTTCCTCGTCGACGGGCTGCTGCAGTGCACGTCCGCGTGGATGGTGCGTTATCGGCGCTGGAACGTCGCATTCGCGTGGGGCGTCGTCGAGATCCTGCTCGCGGTCTTCTTCTATCAGCCGTATCCGACCCATTATGTGGGCACCGTGCCGTACTGCCTCGGCCTGCTGCTGATGTTCGGCGGGATGCACATGCTGAGCCTTGCCGCGCGCGTGCGGCGGCTGACGCGCAACCCCGCGTTCGTGACGTCGCCGGCGCCGTCGATCGTGCCGGACATCGACGCGGCGCCCGACATCCCGCGCTTCACGCAAGCCGAATGGGACGGCCCGCCGGCCGACCACGAGCACGCGCTGACCGTGCACGTGTGGACGCCGACCGGCACGTCGAAGGCCGAAGCCCAGCGCTATCCGGTGATCGACCGCTACATCGCGGCGGTGGACGTCAACGGCGTGATCTCCACGGGTCATGCGGCGCTGGAGTCGCCCGAGGGCATCTACATCAGCCTCTATCCGGCCGTCGAGATCGATCGTTCTCCGGATGAATTCACGCGGATCCTGCGTGCGACGCGCGAGAACGACGTGCCGGGCCTGTTTCAGCCCGACTATGCGACCGAGTCGAAAGCGTGGTGTCCGTCGACCGTGCGCGTGCGGATCCGCAATTACGATCCGGCGAAGCTGGCCGCATTCTGGTCGTCGTATCGGCAGACCGTCACGTACAACCTCACGCACCGCAACTGCTCGAGCACCGTGTCGAACGCGCTCGAAGCGGCGCTCGACGGCGCGGTGTGGCGGCTCAGGGGCACGCGGGCCGGGTGGGGCGCATTCATCCGGCTGCTGCTCACGCCCGAGCTGTGGGTCGCCGCGCAGATCCGCAAGCGTGCGGTGACGATGGCCTGGACGCCCGGCCTCACGCTCGACTATGCACGCGCGCTCAGCATGCTCGCCGATCCGCGGCCGTTCGCGTGGTGGAAGGTCGCGCGCTCGGCCGTGAAGGCGATCATGGCGTCGCGCCGCGCGTGGCGCGAGCAGGACAGTGCGGCACTGTCGCCGGGTGGATCGGAAGCCGCGTCGGTGAAATAATCGCGTGGCGCCTGTCTCGCGCGTGCGTGCACGCCGCTCGGCAGCGGGTCGTGAGCGCGGGGGTGTCGTCGGTGAGCACATGGCTTCGCCCGTTTCCGATCTCGACGCGGTATGGCTTGCCCGGCCGCGTGGCCGTCATCGTGGGGAGGATCCGTTGCAGGAAACAAGAGGTTCGGCGTTGCGCTACGAATTCCTTCGTCCACCTTCATATTGATGCAACGTTGCGCAGGCAACAATCGCGGGCAGACATTCGACAATCTTGCGGCGCATCCCGCGACCGCAAGCCTTTTCCGAGGAAACGCGATGCTCAAGACGCTCGCCCGCGCCGCGGCCGCACTCGCCGTCGCATCCGCCTCGCTGCACGCTGTCGCGCAGACCAGCTACGACTACCTGTTGCTCGCGGCTTCGTGGGAGCCCGGCTTCTGCGCGTCGCACGACACGCCGGAATGTACGAACCTTGCCGGCACGTATGCGGCGACGAGCCTGTCGCTGCATGGCCTGTGGCCGAACAGATATGACGGCAATCAGCCGTTCTACTGCGGCGTGCCGCAGAGCGACGTCGATCTCGACAACGCGCACCAGTGGTGCAGCATGGATGCGTATCCGGTCAGCACCGCGACCCGCAACACGCTGTCGACCTACATGCCGGGCGTGGCGTCGTGCCTCGACAAGCACGAATGGTTCAAGCACGGCACCTGCTCGAATTCGGCGTCGCCGGACGCATACTGGAACGAGGCGGCCGGCATGATCAGCCGGCTCGGCAACACGTCGTTCAACGCGTTCCTGCAGGCGAACGCGGGTAAGACCGTGACACGCAATCAGCTGTTGTCCGCGTTCGAAGGCGCGTTCGGCAGCAATACGCGCAGCGCGGTGTCGCTGAAGTGTACGAAGACGAACGGCGTCAGCTATTTCACGGAAGCGTGGATCGCGGTCAAGACGAATGCGACTACCCAGTTTCCGAGCGCCGCGTCGCTCGTGACTGACGGGAATACGCAGGGGACTTGCCCGACGTCGGGCGTGTATATCGCGAAGTAACGCGCGAAGTTGCGTCGGGTGCGCCGGTCGGATGCGTTCCGGCCGGCGTGGTGCGCGTCTATGCGAGCAGTCGGAGTGCATCCGCGAGCGACAACACCGTCGTGCGCGTCTCGAACGCTGTCGCGAACAGGTGCTCGTGCACGACTTCATCCGGGTCGTAGCAGCAGTCCTTCACCGTATACAGCCGGAAATCCGCATCGCTTGCGTGCGCAACCGACGACAGCACGACGCCGGTCGACGCGATCCCGACGAGGATCAGCGTGTCGAT
Source organism: Burkholderia sp. BCC1640 (assembly GCF_902833125.1). Taxonomy (NCBI): domain Bacteria; kingdom Pseudomonadati; phylum Pseudomonadota; class Betaproteobacteria; order Burkholderiales; family Burkholderiaceae; genus Burkholderia; species Burkholderia sp. BCC1640. The sequence goes on from NZ_CADFEF010000010.1 coordinate 204,750, forward strand.
GCCCTGCGCGACGAGCCGTGCCTGCAAGTCGGTGCGAAAGAACACGCTCGCGCGATGTGCGATGGTCAGCGGCTCGTTGTCCAGCCGTCCGAGTTCCGGGCACAGGCCGTCGTCGATGAACAGGCCGAGTTGCTTGATTCCTTGGCCGTTCTTGTTGCGTGGACTGACCTCCGGATAGCCGGGGCTGAAGTGGAGATTCGCGAAACAGACATGGACGCCGCCCGCCCGGGCTGCATCGCACAGCTTGCGCGTGTTGGCGAGCAGGGTGGGGGCGACCGATGGAAAGAGACCGAGGATGTCGGTCTGGTAGTGCATGACGATCAGTGCGGTTTGCGCGGGCACGATCGGGGGAATCTGCGCGTGGGTGCCTGCTTGACGAGTCGCTGCGAGATCTGAAGCGTGTTCCGGTTGCATGACTGATGCTCTCCCATGAGTCATTTCGGTGTCTCAGAAAATCGATCGCTCGTTATACGTCGTCAACCATTTCAGTGCAAGCGTGTCGGAACTCGGTCAATATGGCCGGACATGCAATCTCGTCGGGCGAGTGGAGAGGGCGTTGACGACTGTTTTCGGCTGAGGCCGGTCAGTCGCCAGCAACACCAGATGATGATGCGAGTATCCGATCAAAGCAAAGGAACGGCCCCATTTTTTTCTTAAAATTTGTCTTCATCATGCCCTGCGCGAGGCACCTCGGAAACTGCGGCTCGGCATCGATTCCCCAAGCGCCTGCCACATGACCGAGATGTGGCGTGGCAGGTAAAAGGGACGATGCCTGATTTGCGATGCCTCGTCGGCTACGGTGCCGACCCGTTGCTCGGTTGTATGGGATGCAGATATTGGGCTATGCCATACGCCGCTTCCCGCGCGCCACGCATTACACCGATGAGCGTAGCCGAGGCGGCCCCGCACCACTCGCCGTAGCCGACCAGCCACAAGCGTTTTTCGTCTCTGGCGTGCGTCCCATCTGTCCCCGGCAAGCCCTCGACGTCACGGATCCGTAGCGGGTCAAGATGTTTGAGTGCGGGGCGGAACCCGGTGCACCAGATCACGACATCGATGCGGGAATGCCTGCCGTCGCTCCAGACGACGCCATCCGTGTCGAATCGGCTGAACGGACGTATTGCATGCAGCACGCCTCGCACACGCGCCTCCCGTACAGGAGGCACCATGACGATGTCGCCCAAACCACCTACTGGTGCCGTGATCGTGTGCCCATCGCGTAGAGCCTGCCATTTGGCGGTCGCGCGTTCGAACAAGACCCGGCCATCCACGTCGTCCGGAAGAAAATCAGGTTCCTGCAGCGTCACCCACGTAGCGTTGCAGACCGTTGACACCTCCGCCAGGATCTGTGCGCCCGAGTTGCCGCCACCCACTACCAGCACGGATCGTCCGCGCAGGTCGTCCGGATTGCGATACTGCGCCGAATGCATCTGACGACCACGAAAGATCTCGCGTCCAGGATAGTCGGGTACATACGGTGCGCTCCAGGTACCGGTTGCACTCACGACCGCCCTGGCGAGCCATTCCCCGTGATCGGTACCGACCAGCAAGCCACCCTGAACCCGTGAAACGGATTCGACATGAACTGTGCGCCGGACAGGTATGTGATAACGCTCCTCATATCGCGCCAGATAGTCGATGACCTCGTTGCGCGACGGGTACGTGTCGCGCGATACGGGCATCTGCCAGCCTGGCAGCGAACTCCATTGCGCCGGCGAAAACAGATGTAGCGAGTCCCAGGTATGTCGCCATGCGCCTCCTGGGGCGCTCTGGTTATCCAGCACGAGATAGTCGAGCCCCGCACGACGCAGGAAGTAGGCGGTGGCAAGCCCGGCCTGGCCACCGCCGATGACTACAACATCAAGGTCTGCAGGCATGCGCTTTCGTCCCATCTCCTGATACGAATTCCGGCGGTCACGCGGCCCATTGAGCTTAAAGGCGGTGGACGGTGCACTGCACTACTTGGTGGCCCGCGACGTAATCACGTGCTCGAGGCCGGCTGGCCCGACCGGTGCCTCGGCGAGCCACGGAATGAGCGCGGTGCGCTGCGCCAGATCGTCCGCCACGCGGCGCACGAACGGCACCTCGTAAGTGCCCCGCTGGCACAGCATCGGGTCGGTCGTACCGCTCGCCAGCAACGACTGGTTGATGACCCACGCGTACGGCGTAATTCCCGCGCGCGCGAGGTCGGCGCTCAGCCGTTCCGCTTCGTGAACGGGCGTCGCTTCCGGCAACGTGACGATGAGAATCCGGCTGTAGTTCGGGTCGCGCAAGCGCGGCAGCAGCTGGCGGACCGACTCCGGCATGTCGCCCTGGGTGCGCATCACTTCGCGGTGATAGGCCTCTGCTGCGTCCAGCAGCAGAATGGTGTGCCCGGTCGGCGCGGTGTCCAGCACCACAAAGCCTGACTTGCCTTGATCGACCGTGCGCGCGAAAGCCCTGAAGACGGCGATTTCCTCCGTGCAGGGCGAGCGCAGATCTTCTTCGAGCATCGCCCGGCCGCCCGCATCGAGATGGGATGCCGCTTTGCCCAGCACTTCTTCGGTGTACTGCTGCACTTCGCGCACCGGGTCGATGCGCGTGACGCTTAGCCGAGGCACGACGCCATCGACGGTCGCGGCCACATGCGAGGCCGGGTCGGTGGTCGAGAGGATCACGTCGTGTCCGCGGCCCGCCAGCGCGACTGCGATTGCCGCCGCTACCGTGGTCTTGCCCACGCCGCCTTTGCCCATCGTCATGATCACGCCGTGGCCCGCCGCTGACAGCTCATCGACGAGGCCGCCCAGGCCCGGCGGCAAGATGGTTTCGGGCATCCGGCGTTCGGTCGGCATGCGCACGCGCTCGGGATGCGCCATGTCGCACAGCGCGTCCAGCCCGACCGTGCCGCGCGGCAGAAACGGAATGCGCGTCTGCGGTAAGCCAGCCAACTCGCACGGCATGTCGGCCAGTGCCTGTTGCGCGCGTTGCGCCATGGCGGTCGCAATCGCGTCGTCGGTGCGGTCTGTGGCGAAGAGGCCGTTGATCGCCAGCACCAGGTTGCGAATGCCGAGTTCGGCCAGCTCGTGCCGCGTGCGATTCGCTTCGCGCAGTGCGGCGACTTCGGGCCGGCTCACCAGGACGACGGTCGTTTGCGCTGCGCTCGACAGGCGTTCGACGGTCGCCGCGTACAGCGCCTTCTGCTTTTCCAGTCCGGCTAACGGCCCGAGGCAGGAGGCACCGCCCGTCGACGACGAGATGAACTCGTTCCACGCTGAAGGCAAGGTCAGGAGGCGCAGCGTGTGCCCCGTCGGCGCCGTATCGAAAATTACGTGATCGAAATCGGCCGTCGCGGCCGGGTCGCCGAGCAGTTTGGAGAATTCATCAAAGGCCGCAATCTCGACCGTGCAGGCGCCGGAAAACTGCTCTTCCATATTGCGGATCGCCGTCGTGGGCAAGACGCCGCGATAGGGTCCGACCATTCTTTCACGGTAGGCATGCGCGGCCGCTTCGGGGTCGATATTCAACGCGAACAGGCCCGGCGCGCCAGGCACCGGCGTCGGCAACTGACTCAAGCTGACGCCGAGTACCTCGTCGAGATTGGAGGCCGGGTCCGTGCTGACGATGAGCACCCGCTTGCCGGCATGTGCCATGGCGAGACCGGTGGCACAGGAAAGCGAAGTCTTGCCGACGCCGCCTTTTCCGGTGAAAAAGAGATATCGGGTTTGCGTTTCAGGCAGGGACATGGTCGCTCTCTAGCAACAGCCTGAGCCCGGCGCGCGGCAGCTGCCGGCCTTGATGTGCGGTTTTTCCGCCGTGGTCAGCGCGATGCCGAGTTTCCGCACAAGCTGCTGGCGCGACGGATACATGCCCGTCGATACGATGTGACCATCGATCACGAGGATCGGCAGTCGTTCCATGCCGGCTTCCATTTCCTTGACCACCGCGGAGTTGGCGGCGAACGCCTGCGGTTCCTGGCCCAGGTTGTAGCGGGACACGGTGACGCCGTGTGCCTCGACCCATTTCAGGTCCGCGGCGAATTGCGCCAGCACGGGGTCCACATCGACACCGCAAACACCCGTCGAGCAACACATCGCGGGATCGAACACTTCGAGTTTCTTCATGGCAGGGCCTCGGAACAATCGGGATTCAGCGGTTTCCACAAGCACGGATGCGTCTGCGGGCAAAGGTGCGTGAATTCGGGCAGACCGCGAATCAGCTCGGGAACTTGGGTTCGCTCGATCTGCGTGAAGGCGCGCCGCGCAAAGAAGGTGCGGGCGGCCTCATCATTCGGAATAAGGTAAAGCGCGCGCAGCGATCGCGTTTGCGCTAGCGCAACGGAAGCGTCGATAAGACGGGTACCCAGACCGGATGCGCGCAGGCGCGGGTGAACGGCGATCGAACGCAACAGGGCCGCGTCGCCGGCTTGTTCCAGTCCCGCCACCCCGACGATCCCGGCGTCGCGCACGGCGACGTGGAAGCCGTCGAGGCTCCGTGCCGTGAGGTCGCTCGCCGGTAGCCCGCAGGTATCCAGCAACGCGCGGATATGGTCGAAGTCCGTGGCGGTTGCCCGGCGAATGTCCTCAATCGGCGTACTCATTTCAATCCTCCGCTGCGTTCATGGCGTCGAAGCGTTTGCCGGATGGTGATGCATCGCGCCCGGATCGTGCCCGGCCATCGCGTCGTGTCCGTGGTCGGACAGTTGGGCATCGAACCAGTCGTGCAGCGCGGCGACAAGACGAGGCTGCTCGCTTCGATACACGATTTCGCCGCCGCGGCGCACGTCGTGATAGTCGATAGTCAGCTCACCGCGTCGGGCCGCACGCAATACAGCGAGGCCCGGCATGTCGTTGCCGTGGATCTGCTCGGGCGCGCCAAAGTCTCCCGCCGAGAAGCGACGGGCGATCGCGGCGAGATGTCTGCGGATCAGCGCGGTCTGCCGCGCGTCGGGGCGCTTCGTGACGACCCGCTGGATGCCGCCGTCGGCCGTCTTCGTGAAGATGTGGGTGGTGGCCGCGAGCGAGAACAGCATGACGTCCGCGCCGTGTTGGGCGACCTCCTTCTGGCGTGCGGTGGCATCGGCAAGGGCGAACGGCGAAACAACCGCCATGCCGAGCAGGACCAGAATCGATGCAGCGACGACTGTTGCTGAACGGCGTTTCATGGAATATCCCAACTGGAATCGTGCCGGAGCCTGGCGCCGGCATCCTGTTCGACGGTTGAGTGAAATCATACGGCGGGCACGCGCTTCTTCGCTCTACCGGGTGGATACCGGCATGACGCGATCGCGACTACGTGAATTCATGGCAATCGCAGCGACTGCGACCGCAGACACGATGGAGAGGAGCCGCACCGTCCACGCGACGGCCCCGTAATACCGATCGATGTTTTTCAAGGCAGCCTCCCTGATCTGTCGCTGATGGTGGCTCGTTCATCACCGTGATTCAGGTTGCCGGGCGATGATGGTGGGCGCGTTGATACACGTCAAGATGGCTAGGACCGCCCCTGGACATCATGAAAGGCACATTTCGTCCGCGAACAGACCTGTCCCGATGACCACGCCTCCGTACAGGATTGCGGCATCCAAACTTGAAGAAATACGGCACCGTCTTTGACAGCATCCCCCCGCAACCGCATTGCGGGCACGATCTGCCGTACCACCCTGAGTTCGTACGATTCCTTTGAGGAGTAATGCCATGAGCAACGTTGACGTCGTCTTGTGCAGCCCGGTACGCACCGCGATAGGAACTTATGGTGGGACGCTCAAGGACGTAGCGGCACCAACGCTTGGCGCTGCCGTTATCCGCGAAAGCCTCAAGCGCGCCGGATTGCCGCCTGCCAAGATTCAATCGCTGGTCATGGGCAACGTCATTCAGGCGGGTGTGAAAATGAACCCGGCACGGCAGGCTGGCATCGCTGGAGGCTTGCCGGTCGAAGTTCCCGCGCTCACGGTTAACCGCGTGTGTGGGTCAGGCGCGCAGGCAATTGCCAGCGCGGCCAACGAAATCTGGGCCGGCATGATCGACTGCGCGGTCGCAGGGGGTATGGAAAACATGGACCGCGCCCCTTACCTGCTGCCGCAGGGACGCTGGGGCGCGCGGATGGGCGATGTGACACTGTTCGACAGCATGCTGCTCGATGGACTCAACGATGCTTTCAGCGGTCAGCATTCCGGTTGGCACACCGAGGATCTCGTCATGAAGTGCGGCATCTCGCGAGAAGACCAGGATCGATGGGCGCTTCGCTCCCAGCAGCGTTTCGCGAAGGCCCAGGCCGCAGGTCTCTTCGATGCCGAGATCGCGCCGCTGGAGATTTCAGGTCGCAAGGGAGCGACGGTCTTTGATCGCGATGAGCACAACCGGCCAGACACCAGCGCCGAATCGCTTGCCAAGCTCAAGCCGGCTTTTCGCAAGGACGGGATGATTACCGCGGGCAATGCGCCCGGCTTGAACAGTGGGGCGGCTGCGATGCTTGTCGCCGGGCGCGCCTGGGCCGAAAGCAATGGCCTGACACCGATGGCACGGCTGGTCAGTTACGGCGTGGGAGCGGTGGAGCCGAGTTTGTTCGGACTCGGGCCCATTCCGGCAGTGCGACAGGCCATCGCACGCGCTGGCTGGTCTGTCGCCGACGTGGATTGCGTGGAAATCAACGAGGCGTTCGCGGCGATCGCCTTGGCTTGCTCGCGTGAACTCGGCTTCGCGGAAGACATCGTAAATGTGGAGGGCGGAGCAATTGCGCACGGACATCCAATCGGTGCGAGCGGGGCCGTACTGACCACCCGGCTATTGCACCAGATGCAGCGTGGTGGGGGCCGGCACGGTATCGTGACGCTATGCATTGGCGGGGGACAGGGAATCGCGCTGGCGCTCGAGCTTCTGTGAAAACCGCATAACGGTCGTGCCCGAAAGCCCCGATTCGTTGAATAGGAGAACCGCCCAACGACATGTGCGCAAGAGCACTACACCGGACTACATCACTCCTCGTAGAAGTGAGGTGACGGTCATCAGCGATGTGACGGTGCGGACGTCCCCTTATAGGCACAAAGCTGTCATCGGCCTCAGTGCTTGCAGAAGGACGGATATAGGTCGGTAACGGCCCGTCCATAAAAGTGCGGGCGTGGGTTTCAGCGTAGCTTTGTGAGCCGGGCCTTGTCAGATAAGGCGCAGGTACTGCTGCATCATTGGAGTGACGGTTGCAGGTGCTGCGGTGGGTTGCGTGCTCATGTGACCGGGAAAAGCTGCTTTGGCCGCCCGAGTTTAACAGTGGGCCGGACGGGGCCGCACGAAGTTCGCCATCCGGCCACAATCGGACGTTCGACGCCGCTGCAGGAATCGTCGACAATCCTACCCCACTAGGACGGACGACAATTTCAAGTGCAAGAAATCGATACGCAATTTGGCATACTTAGCGTTGTGAACGAG